>DATNKA010000089.1:0-18240 GCA_035603655.1 Candidatus Acidiferrales bacterium
TGATGCTCCCCGGGTTCGCCGGATCGAGAGTCTTCTTGACGTCATCGATCACCGCGGCCATGGACTGCTGACGAATCTGGCACAGGGCGTGCAGGTTCTGGCTCCAGCCCTCTGGTTTTTTAGCAAAGTCACGAAAAGCAAGATCGGCTTCTCCTTTTCCGCCAATGTTCGGCGCGTAGCGAATGGTGCCGGTCGCAGAGGAGGGGAGAATCCGAGCGGGGCTGGTATTTTGCTGCGGGTCGGCGTCTCCGGGAGAACTTACTTTCAAGATCGCATAACCGGAGGGCACGCGCACCACGCCGGTGATTTGCCGCGGAGCGATTCCCTTCAGGGCATCGCGCAATTCGGCTCGCAAAGTTGAGGCATCGACCCGACCCATGGAACCGCCATCAGAAGAAGTTGGATCGATGGAAACTTCGCGCGCGAGGGAAGCGAAGTCCTCGCCGCTTTTCAATCGCTGCAACACCTGATCTGCTTTTGAAGCGGAGTCTACGACGATGATGCGCAGCTCCTCGACCTTTGACGAGTCCTGGGCGAGAACCGGACCGGTCAGAGGATGCAGAATCAGCAAAGAGAAGACCAAAGCCTTGAGAGCGGTGTCGCGCAAGGCAGCGATATCCGGGTTGATCTTCATTACGACCTCAAGTCAACGGCGGAGCAAGGTAATAGCATTCCGCACCCCAGCCTACTCCGGGGGATGATTTTCATGAAACTATAGCATTCAGCCGCAGCAAGCGTTTACCATGTCAGCGGCTTTGACCGGGAGGAATCCCCCATGATCGGACGTCGAGACTTTCTGCGCACAGGTTTCGCCAGCGCCGGATGCCTGCTCGCTGCCAGAACTTACTCGCCCTTTGCCTGGGCTGATACCAAATCCCTGGCCTCGCGGATTGAAGTATTAACCGGCGAACCTCTGGGCATCATTTCTCCCAACCTTTACGGACACTTCACCGAGAACCTCAGCGGCGTAATCTACGACGGCGTTTGGGTAGGAGCAAACTCCAAGGTGCCGAACATCGATGGCATTCGCAAAGAACTCATCGACGAAATGAAGAAGATCAAAGCGCCGGTGGTGCGCTTTCCCGGCGGTTGTTTTGCCGACAGCTACGACTGGCGCGACGGCGTCGGTCCCCTCGATAAGAGGCCGCGGCGCACCAACTTCTGGGCGCCGGGCGAGACCAGCGCGGCGCCCGCCAGCCATCGTTACGATCCCAATGAATTCGGCACCAATGAGTTCGCGCATTTCTGCAAATTGATTGGCAGTGAGCCTTATCTGGCCGCGAATCTGCGCAGCCTTCCCGCTGCGGAATTCTATCGTTGGATCGAGTACTGCAACTCTCCAGCGGGAAGCACAAGTCTCGCCGAGATTCGCGCCGCCGGCGGTTTTAAAGATCCGTTCAACGTGCGGTTCTGGGGGGTAGGAAACGAATCGTGGGGGTGCGGCGGCAACTTTACCGCCCAGGAATACGCCGTGGAATTCCGCCGCTTCGCGACTTGGGTTCCGCGTTTCGGGCAGGAGATATCTTTTATCGGTTCCGGGCCCAACGTGGATGACTGGGCGTGGACACGCGGTTTTTTCGAAGAAATTGTGCGCAAGGGCCGCGGCCGGTTGCGCGAGGTCTACGGTTGGGCGCTTCATCACTACGCGTGGAACTTGAGCCGCGGTCGTACTCGTGATTGGGTGCAAGGAAAAGGTGACGCGCTCAATTTCGACAGCGTGGATTGGTACGAGTTGCTGAAGGAAGGCGACCGCATGGAAGGCCTGATCAACGGCCACTGGCAGGTGATGGGCGAAGAAGATCCGGACCACGGGGTCAAACTGGTAGTCGACGAATGGGGACCGTGGTATAAGCCTGGAAGCGAGGCAACTCCGGGGGACCAACTGGAACAAATGCCCACCCTGCGGGATGCGGTTTTCAGCGCAATGACGCTGGACACATTCAATCGCAATCCGGAAAAGATCGCGATGGCCAACTGTGCGCAGTTGATCAACTGCCTGAATAGCTTGTATCTGGCGCATGAAGACCGATTCGTGGTAACACCGGTAGGCCATGTATTCGCCATGTTTGCGGCACACCAGGGCGGTCAGGGACTGCGCACAATTTTCTCCGCGCCCACCATCGATTACGACCGCGATGGGAAGCCGGCTTCATTTTGGGGATTGCGCGGGTCGGCCTCTTTGCACGACAAAGAGCTGACTGTGACTGTCGTCAACCCGAGTGTGAGCGACGCACGCGATGCCGAAATCGTGATCCGTGGCGCTACGGTGAAATCGGGATCGGCTACCGTCCTTACGAACTCCGACATACACGCGCACAACACGTTCGCGGCAAAAGATGTAGTTGTTCCGGAGACAAAAAACGTGGACATCAAGGGAGCCGCGCTCAACTACGTATTTCCGCCGGCTTCCGTGACCAAGCTGTCTTTGACTCTGTTGTAAATTCGCGGGTACGGATTTGGGATCACGGTATCAACTTCATGATGCTTGTTTCGTCCTCGTCGATCGGCGGAACCGCGATGATGCAGGGTGGCGGAACCCGGGTTCCGGCCGGCAACGGCGTAACCTGGAACGGTCCGGGGGGAGTCGGCTTATCTCGATTCGCAGCATCGGGATATCATCGCCTTTCACGCAATTCAATTGCCCGATGCAGAGGCATATCTTTTCGTCAACTCCTTGTCCTGGCCAAACGATTGGCCCTAGATTGATCCTGATTTAGAGTCCGGCTCGGAATGCACTATTTATGATTACAAACGTCAAGAACTCGAACGCGACAGATCGGAGCAGCACCCGAACCCCGTGGCACTGCTTGCGATACTGGTGGACTCTTTTTTTGGCGCTATCCTACTGCCTTCCGGGGTTGGCAACCGAACCACCATGGACGACAACCCGAGTCAACCAGTGGTACGAGCAACAACCATGGCTCGTGGGCAGCAACTTCATTCCCAGCACGGCCGTGAACGAATTGGAAATGTGGCAGCCCGATACGTTCGATTTGCCGACCATCGATCGCGAACTTGGCTGGGCGCAGGCATTGGGAATGAATACCATGCGGGTATTTCTCCACAATCTGCTGTGGAAACAAGATGCTCAGGGTTTTCTTAGCCGCATGGATCAGTTCCTCGTTGTGGCCGATAAGCATCACATCCGAATCACCTTTGTGTTGTTGGATTCGGTTTGGGACCCCAATCCGCAGCTGGGGAAGCAGCCGGCTCCGACGCCACATGTTCATAACTCGCGCTGGGTTCAGGCTCCCGGCGCCGATGGGTTGAAGGACGATTCGCGTTGGGACGCGGAATTGAAGCCTTACCTGGTTGGAGTTTTACGCCGCTTCCGCGATGACAAGCGCGTGCTGATGTGGGACCTGATGAATGAACCGGACAACGACAGCCGGCAATACAAGGCCACGGAGCTTCCGGACAAGGCAGCGCAGGCGCTTAAATTGTTAAAGGAAGAATGGAAGTGGGTGCGCGAAGTGGATCCTTCTCAGCCGCTCACCAGCGGGGTGTGGAAGGGAGACTGGTCGAGCGATGCAAGCTTGAGCGAGATGGCGCGCTTCCAGTTGCAGAACTCGGACGTAATCACGTTCCACAGTTACGACCCTCCGGAAGTCACAAAGAAAAAGATCGAATCTCTTCGGCGCTATGATCGTCCCATCGTGTGCACGGAGTACATGGCTCGGCCGCTCGGAAGCACGTTTGCGTCGATCCTGCCTCGGTTGAAGAAGGAGCGTGTAGGCGCCTATAACTGGGGTTTTGTGAATGGAAAATCTCAGACGATTTACCCTTGGGATTCCTGGGACAAGCCATATAGCGGCGAACCCGCGGTTTGGTTCCACGACATCTTTCACAAAGACGGGAAGCCCTATGATCCAAAGGAAACGGAGTTGATCCGCAAGTTGACTGGTGCCGGCGGGTTGCACTCGCGCCCATGAGCAGGGAATTGTTCAGCGCGATTACCCTGTTCACACTGGTTATCTTTAGCGCTCTGCCGGCTGCAGCTCAGGCCACCCCACCGAAGCAAGCCACTGGCGAATCTTCTGCTTCGCCGATGCAAACCCAAAGCGCGGTATCCACCGGCGCCGCTCATACCGCCGTGCTCGATAGCGAAAAACGTCCAATCACCGCGGGCGGGTTCGTCGAAAAGGGCCCCGTCGTCTTTCAGGACGTGGCCGAAAAAGCTGGATTGACTCGATGGCGTCATGTGATGGGCACAGACGACGTGCGTTTCATCCTCGAGACGGTTGGCTCCGGGGTCGCGCTTCTTGACTACGACAACGATGGCTGGCTCGACATCTATCTCGTCAATGGCTCGACTTACGACGCAATGACCGGCAAGGCTTCGCCTCCGCACGCCGCTCTGTTCCACAACAATCACGACGGCACGTTTACCGATGTTGCCGAGAAGGCTGGCGTCACCAACGACCGCTGGGGCTTCGGAGTGGCGGTAGGCGATTATGACAACGATGGCTGGCCCGATTTATACGTGACGAATTTCGGCAAGAATCGCCTGTTCCACAACAATCACGATGGGACGTTTACCGACGTCGCCGAAAAAGCGGGCGTGACGCTGGGCAATTGGTCTACCGGCGCAACCTTCGGCGACTACGACGGCGACGGGCGGCTCGATCTTTTTGTTCCCGGCTACGTGCACTACGACATCGACCATCCGCCGGTGCCGGGCTCGCCGGTCGTAGCTTTTTCTACCTGCGAATTCCGCGGCGTGAAGGTGATGTGCGGACCTCGCGGCTTGCAAGGCGAATCCGATCATCTCTTCCACAACAATGGCGATGGCACTTTTACCGATGTTAGCCAGAAAGCTGGAGTCGGCGATTCCAACCGGTACTATGGCCTGACTGGCGTGTTTGCCGACGTCAACAACGACGGCAAAGTCGACCTGATAGTGGCCAACGATTCCACGCCGAACTACCTCTACATCAACAAGGGCGACGGTACTTTTGAGGACGCAAGCTACGCCTCTGGCTATGCTCTGAATGAGGACGGGCGCGAGACTGCGTCCATGGGCGTAGCAGTCGGCGATTATCTGAATAACGGCCTGCTCGATTTGTACAACACTGTGTTTTCGGACGACTACAATCCGCTTTATCGCAACCAAGGCGGCGGCAACTTTACCGACGTCAGCTATCAGGCGGGCATTGCCGAGGTGACGATTCCGTTTCTGGGATGGGGAACTGGATTTCTTGACTACGACAATGACGGCTGGAAGGATCTGCTGATAGCGAACGGGCATGTCTATCCCGCAGTCGATCAGAGCGACTGGGGCACCACCTTTGCCGAGCGTCCGCTGTTGTTTCACAATTTGCGGAACGGGAAGTTTGAAGCAGTTCCGCCGGTGAAAGGAACCGGCCTGGCCGCCGTGCTCACGGCACGCGGCGCGGCCTTCGGCGATCTCTTTAACGACGGTAAGATCGATGTGGTGATCAACCAACTCCATAACGTTCCTGTTCTGCTGCGCAACGTGAATGCGGATACGAACCACTGGGTCGGCCTTAAGCTCATTGGCGGAGCCAGGAGTCCGCGCGACGCTATCGGAGCTTCTGTGTATCTGACGGTCGGCGGGATGCGGCAGCGGGCGGACGTGATCAGCGGCGGCAGCTATGCATCTTCCAACGATCTCCGGCTACATTTCGGGCTGGGGGCCATAGCGAAGGTGGACAACGTTGAAGTGCACTGGCCCAGCGGCAGCGTGGAACGTCCTACTCTGCCGGAGATTGACCGCTTCTATTCGATCGAGGAACGGCGAGGGATCGTCGCGGGCATTGGGGATTCGAACCCTGCCTCCGACCCCGGCCGAAGCCCAAGCGCTCCCACAAAGTAGGGGATTGGCGGCAACGCAGTTTCATGAACTGCCCTCATACCGTCGCATCCCCAGCGAACAGATAATTCTTCAGTCGCTCGAAAAGCTCCTTGCGCCTGTCCGCCCCAGCGGCGGTTGAGTAAACGTTTGCCAAAATGGCTCTTTTGCACAGAAATTTTCTTGACAATGGTAATTGATTAGTACTACATTGCCTTCGCTTTGCGAATTGGCCAAAAAAACGCCAGTTTTGAATCATTCGGGCGGCAGGTACCGTGGGCTTGCTTTTTGCTTCTTCTCGCGGGATCGGCCCCACTTCTTGCCCAAAGCACGCAATTCGAGAAATCGTTTCAGCAGGGTACGCAGGAAATGCGCCAGGGGCGTTGGGAAGATGCGGAAAAGGATTTCGCAAAAGCCGCAGCGCTCGAGCCAACCTCCGCACCGTCGTTCTTTAATCTTGGACTGGCGCGATTGCAGCAGGGACACATCGACGAAGCGCTCGAAGCTCTAAGGCGTACGGTTACCTTGCAACCCAACTTGCGGGGTGCAAATCTGTTCTTGGGCGTGGCACGCTACCGTGCGAATGACTTTCCCGGGGCCATGCAGGCTCTGAAGCGGGAGATTCACCTCGATCCGCGGAACCCCCAGGCTCTCATGTGGCTGGGTGTGGTTCAGCTTGGTGCGGGCGACGCTGATGCGGCCAGCCTCACCCTCGACGAGGCGGCGAAACTCAAGCCTGGCGATGTTGATATTCTCTACCATCGCGGGCGCGCCCATATGCTCGTTTCCAAGGAGAGCTATGAGCAGATGTATAAAGCGGATCCTGAATCCTGGCGTGTGCATCAAGCTTTGGCGCAGTCATTTGCCGAGGCGGACAGGTTGCAGGATGCGGCCAAGGAATGCGAAATCGCCCTCCAGTTGCGGCCCAGCGAGCCCGGCCTTCACGAGGAACTAGCAGATATTTATTGGAAGCAGAACCAACTGGAGCAGGCAGAATCGGGCTTTGCCGAAGAACTGAAGATTGACAACCAGAGTCTGTCCGCGCGGTACAAGCTGGCAGTGGTGAGTCTGGAGCGCTCCAAAGCCGAAAATGCAGTGGCGCTACTCGACAAAGTATTGCAGCGTTCGCCGAAGTATCCGGGGGCGCGATATCAACTCGGTCGAGCCCAGGCGCAATTGGGGCAGGTGGACGCAGCCATTGTGAGCTTTAACGCGGTGGTGGCTGATCGGACGCAAGCCGACCGCGAGAGCCTCCGCCAATCGTATTACCAGTTGGCCCAGCTTTACCGGCGGGCGCAGCGGCCAGAAGACTCAAAGGCCGCTCTGGCCTCCTTTATGAAGTTGAAGCAAGAGGCCGACGCCGAGCAAGCCGAGAAGCTGGCGGAAAAGATGAAGCGGCCGCTCGAGGCGCAGCAGGCCACGCCTTAGCGGGTGCAATTTTTTGGGTCTACTGAGTAAACGTTTACGCAAGGGTGCTTTGCACGAGGGCCGAACAGGGGCTTTTAGGCGATGAAACCGATCGCTTTTGTTTAAACAGCTTTTCCGGGAGGCGTCAACCATGCATCTGCAGCAAGAGTCTGCATTGAAGGCATTCGCCGGTTGTCTCCTGATGGCTCTCGCCATCTGCTTTTTTTCTTCCGCCGCCGTCGGTCAGGCGAATCAGGGCGCCATTGCAGGCGTGGTACAAGATTCTTCGGGCGCTGTCGTGCCCAACGCGAAATTGACTGCCACCGGCAAATCCACCGGCACGGTGTACCAAACGGTTACCACCAGTTCGGGATCGTACCGGTTTCCTAACGTTCGAATCGGTACCTATGACATTACCGTTACCGCCCCTGGCTTCAAGTCTCCTACTCTCACCGGCGTTCTGGTGCAGGTCGCTACTACCACTGCGGTCGACGTCAAACTGAGTGCGGGCGGTGCAAACGAAACCATAGTGGTGCAGGCAGACGCGCCAACGCTGCAATCCGAGAGCTCGGATGTTGGAACGGTCGTCGGAGCCAAACAGATTCTGGATTTACCTCTCGCCTTGGGGAGTACGGTGCAGGCCATGCGGTCTCCGGAGGCCTTCGTTTACCTCACCCCGGGAGCGGTTGGTCCCGGATCCGACTCAGGCAACGGCGGAACGTTCGAATCGAAGATCAGCGGCGGCCAGAATTACGCCACCGAGGTTCTCTTGGATGGCTCGTCCACTACGCGATCTGAGAACGGATCGTCCTTCGACGAAACCGCGCCTTCCGTCGACGCCCTCGGCGAGTTCAAGGTGATCACATCTACTTTGCCGGCCGAATTTGGGCGAACCACGGGTGGTATCGAAACCTTCAGCACCAAAGCCGGGACGAATGCGTATCACGGCGAAGCTTACGACCTTTTTCGCAACGATGATCTTGACGCCAATACTTGGGGGAACGACTTCCAGTTGTCTCAAAATCCAGTCAATCGCAGCCCGTTCGCGGTGCCAACAGATAAGCAGAACGACTACGGCGGGACTTTCGGCGGCCCCGTGATAATCCCCCATCTCTACAACGGCAAAGACAAAACCTTCTTCTTCTTTTCCTGGGAGCAATATCGCCAGAGCAGCGGTGGCACTCAGACATCCACCGTGCCTACCAGTGCAGAGCTTGCGGGAAATTTCACTGCCGCACTGGACACAAGCAGCGTGCTTGGAACCAACCCATGCGACGGCACACCGATCTATCAGGGAGAAATCTTCGATCCGGCTACCACTAAGACGGTTGGCGGCGCCGAGTGCAGAACCGCGTTCATGAACGAACCGGGCAACACTGGCAACGTCATTCCCACCAGCCGGTTCTCTAAAGTAGGGCAAACTATCCTCTCCTACTATCCAGCGGCCCAAAATAACAACAGCTTAGTGAACAATTATATTTTTCCTTTCAGCTATCCCATTCTCGATACGTCCATGACGGTGCGTATCGACCAGAATGTTACTTCGAAGGGCAAAGCTTATTTCACCTATAGTTCCCGTACCAACAATCGTATCTCAACCACTCCGGAATGGGCGGGCCCGGCGGGATATGGACGGAACCAGACGTTCACCACCCACTTCATTCGGTTCGGTTATGACTACGGTTTTAGCTCGACGATATTGAACCACTTCAACATCGGCTACAACCGTACGAACAGCGCCAATATCGGTGCGGGGGTCGGCCTCGGTGGAGGGGCCGATTGGGACGCCAAGCTAGGTATCACCGGGGCCAGCGGCCCGATGTTTCCCAGCATCACGTTCCCGGCGGGAGAGCCCTTGGCGCCCAGCGCCTTTGGTGACAACGTCGATGGCGACACGATCGACAACGGCTTTCGATTCAACGACAGCTTGACGTGGGTCAAGGGCAAGCACGTGATCAAAATCGGCTACGAACAGTGGTACCAGCAGTACTCGCCGCTTAACTTTCAAAATACCAGCGGAACCTTTACCTTTAGCCGAGATCAGACGGCGGGTATTGCGACCTTGTCACCGACGACCGGCAATGCCTTGGCCAGTATGCTGCTCGGCGTTCCGCAAAACGTCAGCGCAACCTCCTATGCCAGCCAGGCACGCTGGCTGCGCAGTTATTTCGCGGGCTTCGTCCAGGACAGCTTCAAGGTAACTCCGACGCTCACTGTCAACCTGGGTCTGCGCTATGAGGTTGACGAGCCGCAGAGGGAATCGAATGGAGACACCTCCAATATCAGTTTAACCACCCCTAACCCCGGTGCTGGAAATCTGCCTGGGGCCCTGGTTTTTGCGGGCAAGGGGCCAGGAAGGAACGGCAACGTAGACGAACGGTGGGCCAACATCTGGAAAAAAGATTTCGGTCCCCGAGTAGGGTTTGCCTACTCGCCGTCCGTGTTCAAAGGCAACACGGTGTTCCGTGGCGGGTATGGCATTATTTACGGTGGTTTACAGTATGCGGATTTCGGTGCCTTCAACCTTACCGGATTCCAAGCCAATCCCTCTTTCAACAGCGCTAATGGCTTCGATCCCGCTCTTTCGATCGATTCGGGGGTGCCAGCATACCCGCTTCCTCCCAATCTCGACCCGAAGCAGCTGAACTTCACCGGGCCGCAATATACCGATCCCTCTTATGGGCGCCCGCCCATGATTCAGAATTGGAGCGTCGAAGTCCAGCACCAATTGGCCACCGACCTGATCTTGGACCTCGCCTATGTGGGCCAGCATTCCACCAATCTCCGCTCGAACTACGACGCGGTGAACACGCTGAACCCGAAATACTTCTCCTTAGGCACGAACCTGCTGACTCCCATCGGCTCGCAGTCAGCCATCGCGCCGCCATATGCGGGTTTTCCCAGCACTGCCATTGTCGCCCAAGCTTTGGTTCCGTTTCCCCAATATTTCGGCTTCAATACTGACGGCGCTTTGGAGAACCTCGGCCAATCCACCTACAACGCCCTGGAGGCGCAGCTAACCCGGCGTTTCCATAACGGCCTTAACCTGATGGCTTCCTATACCTGGTCAAAGACGCTAACCGACGCCGACTCCGCCCTCCCCTTCTTTGCAACCCTCCACCAGGGCGGCGCTCCGCAGGATGTTTTTAACAAGACCGGCGACAAAGCCATCAGCAATCAGGACCTACCGCAGAATTTTGTGCTCAGCTATATCTACGAGCTGCCCTTCGGTAAGCACAAGAAGTTCCTGTCGCACGGCGGAGTGGTGGATCGGGTTGTCGGTGGATGGTCCGTCAGCGGCATCCAGCGCTATGAGAGCGGTCAGCCCATCGCGTTTGGTTGTGCGACCGGAGTGCCCGCTTACGCGGATTGCATCCGCTTCAACCAAGTACCGGGAAGCTCCATCTTCAGCCCGGCTTGGAAGAGCGGCCATTACGGACCCACTGCCGCGAATCCTAACGGTTTGTCTATCTTCAATCCCGTCGACTCGCCGGGCAACGTCAATCCAGCCTTCGACGATCCCAACTCGGCTGCAAATTTGGCGACTAGAGGTGCCTACGCCTTCGGAACACTACCGAGGGTCATGGGAAATGTCAGAATGAGTCCCTATCTCAGCGAAGACTTCAACCTGCTCAAACGAACCAAAATTACAGAAACCAGCGATGTCTTGCTTCAGGTGAATGCCCTGAATGCCTTCAATCGGCACATCTGGAATCGACCCAATGATCTCGGGCCAAACGACGGGGCGGCCTTTGGGGTAATAAATTACTACAACTTCTCGACCACTGGAGGTGGAGGCTATCTGCTATTTCCACGCCGATTGCAGCTTCAACTCAAATTTGAGTTCTAGCTGTGCCGTGCAGAAATGCACGGAGGCGTTGCCGCGCTCTTAGGGGCGACAAGGCGCATAAACTGGAACGACTGTGAGATTTATTGCTCCCCGCATAGTGCGACATCGGTCTGAATACTGTGGGATGTTCGGGACCGCGTCCTGGTTCCGGAAGCAGCTCCTTTTCGGTACAGCATTCTCATTATTTGTTGTTGCCGATAGCTTCGGGCAAGCTTCGTCGCCTCCTCAAAAGACCCCACCGAACGCATCCGAGGCCACTCCCGGCGACTTTGCCGATGTCACTCAAAACCTCGGAATCCACTTCAAACAGGAAGCCTCGCCGACTTCCAAGAAATATCTGCTCGAAACCATGGGTTCGGGAGTCGCGCTGTTCGACTATGACAACGACGGACGGCTCGACATCTTTTTCGCCAACGGTGCTCGCATCGATGACCCCACACCCAAGAGCACCATTCCCAAGAAAGATGGCCCAAAATACTGGGATCGCCTCTACCATCAAAAAACCGACGGTAGCTTCGAGGACGTGACCGAAAAGGCCGGGGTTAGAGGAGCTGGCTATTCCACCGGGGTGGCTGTAGGTGACTACGACAACGATGGGTTCGATGATCTCTTCGTGGCTGGCTACGGACGCAGCATTCTCTATCACAACAACGGCGATGGTACCTTCACCGACGTAACCGCGAGCGCAGGCGTTGCCGGAGCGGGATGGGCCACCAGCGCCGCGTGGATCGACTATGACAACGACGGTAAACTCGACCTGATCGTCGCTCGTTACATGGAATGGGACTTTGACGATATTTATTGCGGGCATCGCGAGGAAGGATTCCGCTCGTTTTGCCATCCTGAGCTGTTCAAGCCGGCTTCGGTCTTGCTCTATCACAACGACGGAAACGGCAAATTCACCGACGTCTCGGCAAAGGCGGGCATAGATAAACCGGGTAAAGGCCTGGGCTTAGCCATCGCGGACTACGACCGTGATGGCTGGATGGATATACTGCTGGCCAATGATTCGATTCCGGAATTTCTCTTCCACAACAAAGGAAACGGAACTTTCGAGGAAGTTGGAGTTCCTTCCGGCGTTGGCCTGGATGGCAGTGGCGCCACATTCGCCGGAATGGGCGTCGATTTCCAGGATTACAATAACGACGGATGGCCTGACGTGGTTATCACCGATTTGGCCAATCAGAAGTATGCACTCTATACCAATGCCGGAGACGGAACGTTTGATTATTCCACTGTGACCAGCGGCTTGGGAGCGATCAGCTTTTTGCATTCGGCCTGGGGCGTGCGTTTTATGGACTTCGACAACGATGGCTGGAAGGATCTTTTTATAGTTCAGTCGCACGTGATGGATACGATTCAAGTTAACGAGCCGCATCTGCGTTATCGTGAATCTCCCCTGCTGTTATGGAATGACAAGGGCAAGAAGTTTGTCGATGTGTCGGCAGTGTCGGGAGAAGTGTTTCAGCAGAAATGGGCAGCGCGCGGCATGGCCATCGGTGACCTCGACAACGACGGCAAGGTCGACGTCGTGGTCACTGAGAACGACGGCCCAGCCTGGATTCTTCGCAACAAAACCCCGACACACAACCACTGGATCACCTTGCAATTGACCGGAGTCAAAAGCAACCGCGACGGAATTGGCGCCCGAATCATAATTACGACCGCGGAAGGCCGCCAGTATGCGACAGTAACCACCGCGGGCAGCTATCAATCCTCCGGCGACAAGCGGGCACATTTCGGATTAGGTTCAGCAACTCTAGTCACAGAAGCGCAGATCACCTGGCCCAGCGGGATCACGCAAGTGCTAAAGAATCTTCCGGCCGATCAAATCTTGATCGTAACCGAAGCGGCTTCGCCGGGTAAGTAGTCAGCGCCATGAGAAAGACTACGAAGGTATGTTTGCTCTTCTGCGCCGGTATTCTATTTGCGCCTGAGCTTTTCGGGCAGGCATCATGCTTGGATCAGGCGATGCAGTTATTTCGGCAGCGCTTCTGGATCCAATCTGCAGATGCATTCGCCGAATGCGAAAAAAGCGATCCCGCAAAAAACGATGCTCTTCTCTATCGTGGAAAGGCGCTGGTGAATCTTGGAAAATTCGAAGAAGCCGCCGCAGCACTGGAGAGCTATCGACAGAATCATCCGCAATCCGAGGATGCCGTGTATCTGCTGGCTTATGTCCGCTTCCGACAGAATCAGCCGAAAGAGTCTCTGCGCCTGTTCACCGATGCAGCCAAATTGAAGCATCCCTCGGCGGACGACCTCAAGATTGTGGCACTCAACTATGTTTTGTTGAGCGACTACGACGACGCGGCCCGCTATCTGGAAGAATCCCTCGCCATGGAACCCGGAAACATCGAGGCGCGTTATCATCTCGGGCGCGTGCGTTATCAGCAGAATCGTTTTGACTTGGCGATTGTCGCATTCCAGGAAGTCATACGGCGCGATCCTCGCAATATAAAAGCGCAGGACAATCTAGGATTGAGTCTGGAAGCAAAAAACGAAGTGGACGCGGCCATCGCCGCTTATCGTGAGTCGATCAAACTGGATGAGAATTCGCCCGTGCACAACGAGCAGCCTTATTTCAATCTAGGAGCGTTGCTGGCAAAGTCCGGACGACCGGAAGAGGCGGTTTCGTGGCTGGTTCGCGCCGCGGCCATCGTGCCTGACTCCGGAAAAATCCATTACCAACTCTCTAAAGCATATTTTGATCTGAATCGCTTCGAAGACGCTCGCCGCGAAGCGGAGAAAGCCGTCAGTCTCGATCCTGGCCAAAGCTCAAACCACTATCTTCTGGGACGAATCTATCAGCGGTCCGGCAGCCGCGCCTTGGCCGCCGAACAGTTTCGGCTCACCGAAGAGCTGATCCACAGCAAAGATCTGGATTCGAATGACCGCACGTCTTCGGGCAGAAATCTTCACTAAGACTTCCGATAGCCTTCTTCAGGATTGCAACAACACATACGGGCTGTAGCTTTCTTTGTCGATATTCATGAAGGGGCGCTCAGGCAGGACTTGATGCACCGCGGAAACTTCCCCGGCCCCGAAGTCGCAATCGGCCGCCATACCGGAGAAGCGACCGCAGTCCGCCGACACTACGAGCACTTCACAGCTGCGGAAGGCAGCAGATTCAAATGTTCTTGAATTCCCGGTGAGCGAAGCCTGCTTCGGGTCCGTGCAAGCCGCAAGCTATCGAATGTCCGAATGTCTACTGACATTTCTCAGTGGGACTTTGCGATCCCGCAAACATGCAACCGGGCCAAAAGAAAAAATGAATAAAGGCAAAACCAGCGGAACCCAATTATGTCGGCGCTTCCAAACGTTTGGGTTTAGGCGAGTCACGAGCGAACTCGCGGAGAGGGAAGGATTCTATTGCCGCCGTTTTCAGCAAGTACCGATGAATCCTACACTTCCGCAATAATATTCTGTTTGAGCGGGTTACAAGCGCTTTCGATCTTCGGGGTATTGGTTCCCTCTAGTTTCCCTGATTTGCTAGATTTCCGCGAAAAAAGGTATCGGTGGTATCAGTGCCGAGTCCTGACACTAAACCCAAACCCCTTTTGATGAACACTTCGGTGTTCTCCGTCATTCGACAGCATCCCACGGCTGACTAAGCATTCGCGCAGATCGCTTCAGCTAACGCCCACTCGTTACTTATCCGTGGAGTCTGGTTTCGTACTTCCGGTTAGCCGAAACACTCAGAAGTTGTCGAGCAAGCAGGACATCGCACGCCCCGCCAGGCATGCCTGCTCTGTTGTCGTTGCCTCCTTCCGGTCCGAACAAACTCCGACACCTGGTAATCGGCCCTGTAGGCATACGACCGCAAGTCCTCGGTGACAAATATCTCTCGCAAGGACTCGACTCGGGTGGGTTAGCGGACGTGTTTCTTGAGCACCTGCTTTTCGCGATCCAGCACCATTTGGTCGAACGCGTGGGGCAAGGCCTCGCAACGGGAGTAAGGGCCGGGTTTATAGGCACGCGACTTGATTCCCGCCTGCGACAGCTCTGAGATGGCCCAGTCTTCACGGTTGGTGATGTTCCAGAACTCAACCGCATCATCGCCTTCGAAGTCAGACTTGACCATTTCGTCGGGATGAAAGTGCCATTCGCAGATAACGTCAGTACGATCCACGGCACGCGGCCAGAGCGTGTGCGTCATTATGTAATCCGGATGGAGGCTAAGCAGCAGGTTAGGAAAAATCGCGTAGTAATAAACTTTGTTGCGTTGGTCTGCATTGAGTCCAGGAAGGTAGTCGCGCCGCAGCTTACCATCTCTGCTCATGGTCTTAGCGCCGCCTTGAAACCCCATTGAGCCACCGATGTATCCGCTATGGGGCGGATCGTTCTCGCCAGAGAGGTAGTCGGTAATGGCACTGAGCGCCGGATGCAGAATGGGACAGTGCAGGCACTCGTTGTAGTTGAGCATGATCAGCTTCCAGTTGGCCTTCACCTCGTAATCGATGCGCCGATAGGTGCGCAGCCCCGTCATTTGCCAATGCTGGAACTTCTGCGGCAGATCTTCCAGTTGACTGGCAAGCGGGGAGGGCTCTGAGCTGAGGTTGATGAAGATGTGTCCGTCCCAGACGTCGGCATGAACGGGATTGAGAGGATAATCTTCCCGGCGGAAACCGTCGCATGCGTGGGGAGCGCCGATGAGGTCTCCCTCGAGTCCGTAGGTCCAACCGTGATAGCCGCACTGGATCCGCCCGGCAAAATGCCCCTCGGGGCGCGCACAGATGCGCGTACCGCGATGCCGGCAGACATTGAAAAAGGCCCGCAACGAGTTGCCTCCGTCACGGGTAACAATGATACTTTCATTGGCGACATCGCGAAGAAAGTAGTCGCCCGGCATTGGGACTTGGTTGGCGCGCCCGGCGCAGATCCAGCTTTCGCAGTAAAACCGCTCCAGTTCGTCGCGGAAAAGATCTGGGTCTGTGTAGTAGCGGGCGGGTAGAGTCGTGGCGACGGTTTTGCCGTCAGAAGTCGGCATTTAGCACTTCGCTAGCCTTCAATCAGTGAGTAGTTGGCATTCAGTTAACTGAGAATCCCAGGATCGGATTTTATAGCAAGAAGCGAGTTGGTGGCATTTAGGAGAGCGCATCGGGGCAGAAATTGACGGCTCTAGGAGCCGATTGTCGTATCGACCCTGGACTGTATGCGTGGAACTTCCGCGATGATGCTGCGCTGGCCTTTCATGGGAACCGTTTCTCCGATCCGAAAGACATTCTCGGCGACTATCTGCATGTCCACAATCTGTGATTACTTCGGAGTCTCCGGCAAACCGTCCACACGGCTTCATTTCTCGGCTGCGCTGATTCTCAAGCCATGGGCTGCGGGGCTGAGGCGGGTGTTATGGGACTCTGGGCCTCATCGCCCGAGAGTTTCCGTTGTTGCCTCTCTTCCATTCCGTCGAGGAGTTGGCCGTGATTTTTCCCTTGTGTGTGCAAGAACTTTCATATTGACGCGCGCTTGTAATCATGGGAAAGTCTAGCTGCGCTGTAACGCAAGCAGTGATCTGTATCTCCCCTGTACGTCTTTCCGAATCTCCCCCTCTACGTCTTTTCGCGCTTGTTTTCGAGTGGGCAACCGCCCGGAGGGGGATACCATTCAACGCTTTCAATCGCGGGAGTTCTTTTGTGTCCTTGTATTAATTCTTGTGCAGAGCCTGTCGACCGCGGTATGGTCGCAGATCAATGTCACGACATTTCATTATGACAACGCACGCACGGGTCAGAATACCCAGGAGACCGTCCTCACGCCGGCGAATGTAAACTCAAACCAGTTCGGCAAACTCTTCACAATTTTTGTGGACGGTTACGTATTCGCTCAGCCTTTGTACTTGGCCGGCGTGCAAAACATTGCAGGTGGAACTCATAACGTTTTATACGTCGTGACGCAGCACGGTAGTCTGTTGGCTATCGATGCCGACAACGGCGCCATTCTATGGCAGAAAAGTTTCATTAATCCCGTGGCCGAAATAAATACGGTGTCCCCGAGCGATGTCTCCTGCACTGACATGCTTCCGGAAAGCGCCATCACCAGCACTCCAGTCATCGATCCCGCATCAGGCACGATTTATCTCCTCGTCAAGACCAATGAAAACGGGCAATTCTTCCAGCGTCTGCACGCCATTGACACCACCAGCGGAGCGGAAAAATTTGGCGGCCCCGTCCCGATCGCCGCTACCGTGAATGGAACCGGAGACAATGGCGAAACCGTCAGCTTCAATTCGCTCACGGAGCACAACCGCCCCGGCCTGCTTTTGGAAAATGGCCACATCGTTATGGGTTGGGCCTCGTACTGCGACAACCCGCCGTATCACGGATGGGTGATGTCCTACAGCGCCTCAACTCTCGCTCAGGAAGCTGTCTTGAACCTCTCTCCGAACGGTAGATTTGCCGGAGTGTGGATGTCCGGGGATGGCATCGCTGCCGATGCCAACGGAAACTATTATCTTGCTACCGGAAACGGCAGCTACAGTGGTTCGACCTCCAATAACTATGGAGACAGCATCCTGCGTTTGGGTTCTGCCAGCAGTGGCACTCTGTCCGTGCTCGATTCGTTTACGCCCTGGAATCAAAACAGCCTGAGTGGCGAGGACTCCGACGTTGGTTCCGGAGGAGTCCTGCTGCTGCCGGACCTGCCCGCCGGAGCAGCGCATCCGCACCTGCTGGTGCAAATGGGAAAAGAAGGAACAATCTATTTGGTTGACCGCACCGCCATGGGTGGATATTGCTCCACCTGCGTCGATACCGACACCCAGATCGTGCAGGAGATCAACAACGCCAGCATCGGAGTCTGGGGCTCGCCGGCATACTGGAATGGCAATGTCTATTGGAGCAGCAACTCCAACGGCACCACTACGAACATGCCTTCCAACTTAATGGCCTTCTCTTTCAACGCAGACAACTCCGGCTTGCTTTCCACTGAGCCTACCTCGCAGAGCAACAACACTTTTAATTTCGGAACCGGCACACCCGTTGTATCCGCGAACGGCAGCGACGATGGAATCGTCTGGCTGCTGGATAACAGCACCTTCCATGCGACATGTTGCCAGGCGCTTTACGCCTTTGATGCTACGAACCTGTCGACCATGCTTTACAACAGCAATCAGGTGGCCGGCAAGCGCGATGTTCCCGGTGGCGCCGTCAAGTTCACGGCTCCGGTTGTA
>DATNKA010000090.1:0-8607 GCA_035603655.1 Candidatus Acidiferrales bacterium
AGAGAGGTCAATAGCCGACAACGGGGTTGTCTGCGCCACGGTGACCCCAAGGATCAACTCTCACGTTGGAAGCTGCGCGAGTACAAGACCCCTAGACCCCTCACGGTTCACAGTTGCTAAGCGGCCTCACCGAGAAGCGCAGAAGCGCAATCTTGGCGCTGCAACGTTGTCTCACACACGTTCTTTGGCATTGGGCATCTTTTTCACACGCATTGAATCTGGGAAGGATTGAGGTCAACCCTTGGCATGATGGCATGACGTGGGGAACCTCACAAAGGTGAGGAAAATCGAAACCCACAAAGCAATACACGTTGGAAGAGGCAGAGAACGCCGTCAGTGCGTTGGTGTCCTGCGTTGATGCACAGGGTGTGTTTGCGCTCGCATATTTCTTGGGCCTGCGCGCGGCGGTGAAGGGTGTGGTTGGTGAAACGAAAACACCCGAGTCTGTTGCTTCGTTGCCCTTGATTGCCTCAGTGCGCGTGCCTTTCGAATTGTGGCGCAAGAAATTGCTTTGACCTGGGCACCCTCCCCCCGAAACCCGGCGACCAACGTAGGGCAGAGATCGGAGGCGAATGTAGCCCCATTGTAAAGTTTTGTCTGCTCGATGTCAGACAGAGCGCGACGCACTTTTTTATCCTTGCTGACGAATAACACGGGTGTAAAGTGAGAGCATCTCTCAGGATTCTCGGTCTCTGCAAGGACGCGCCTTCCCCCAATTTGTGCTGCCTAGCGAGTTCCGTTGAATATCTTGAGGGGGAAGGGTGTGCGGGAGAACGCACACCCTTTTCAGTCATCTGGCCACCTCTCGGACTGAAAAGCCCCGGCATTTCCTGAAGTCTAATGCGGGGGATATTGGGATATTGCGGGGTGGGCCATCCCCTTGGCGGTCAAGCGGCGTACCGCTCCCATAAGTTGTGCATCCGTCTCATCAGCGATGACTATTACGTCTAAAAGCAGCCGTCTCTGGTCGAGTTCGCCAAGGTGGAGATGCAGCATACCAAATGTGACCACCTGAAATATCCGAGACTCTTCAACCAGCATGGCGGGGGAGTAGCCTTGCTCTTGCCGCCGTTGTCCGTGCGCGGCAGCGCTGACGGAGATGGGCGCATCGGCATCCTTAGGGAGGCGAAGGCGGGAAATTATGTCCGAGTACAGAGTGGGCAGATGGCGCGTGCGGTCCTTATCGCTGAGTGGAATCTGCATCAATTCTGAAACCAGATTCACCCGCCTCAGCCATTCCCTGACCGTGGGTGCGAGTTCCCGCTCAAGGATGGACGCCACACTCCCCGACTCCAACTTCCCTTTTATTTCCATCATGCAAAGCTGCAAAGCCGTTATCAAAAGCATTGCACACTTAACGATTCAAGAAATGGTCAAAACCGTACACCAATCACCAATGGGGGTGAAGGGAAGGCCGGGGCTAAAATTGTTGGTAGTGTCCTAAGCTGGGGTTGTTTTACTCAGCGTGGTGCGGATCGGGAGGATCGTTCTGCCTAGACATCAGGCGGGTGACGTAGCACCTTTCGTGAACCATCTTGCCATCCTCATCAGCGCAGCGGTCCTTGTTCCAAGTCAACCGGGACCACCGCAGTACCCGCAGAACTTTTCGTTCCCGTTGTAAGCCTCAGGCACCCGCGCGTTTGGGCCGAGTCCCGGCTTGAAACAAAGGCCACACATCCGGCAGTAGGCGGCTTAGATTGTTTGCAGCCGAATCTAACCAAGACCATTGTAACGTTTTGTCTGTCCGGTACCTGACAGAGCGGGTCGTTTTTAAAAGTTTGCTGAACGAATAACATTTATGGAATTCGGGTGTAAAGTGGAGGCATCTTCTCAGGGTCTCCGGCTCTGCAAGGACGTGCCCTCCCCCAATTGTGCTGCCTGGCCGAGTTCCGTTTGGATATCTTGAGGGGGTAAGGGTGTGCGGAGAACGCGCACCCTTTTGAATCATCTGGCTACGAAACCGCGGGCGGGAGTATCTATTGGACGAGACCGAACGCCCGTGAGTGAAACTCCATGACCTCTCTGAAGTGAACCAGAAAATACGCAAGGCTGTGGTCGCCGGGATAAAGATGATACTCGTGCTTCACGCCTTCTTTTTGCAGCTCCTCGTGCAGTGCCGCCGCCCCTTTTTCGAAGCCGTAGTTATCATCCTGACCGCAGTTGAAATAGATCCCGAGCCTTTTCAAGGCAGCAGCATTTTTCTGAGCAAGGAGAAACGGGTCATTGTTCTTCCAATGGGAACTGTCAATTGGGTTGCCGAAAACATCAGCCAGCATTTTCCCCAGCGGGGCGCCAGAACGGGCAGCGGTGTCGAGGTCCTGAGGCGACTCCGTGATGAGTGCGGCACTCTGGGCGCTCACGGCAGAGAACATTTCGGGATGGCTGAAGGCGAAACGCAGCGCGCCGTAACCCCCCATGGAAATACCGCTGATCGCCCGGTTATTTCTGCCCTTGGCAATGCGGTATTTCTTTTCGATCAGCGGGATGAACTCTTGAAGAAAGAAGTCGCTATAACGGACGGAACTGTCTGCGGAGTTGATATAGAAACTGCGTCGACCCTCCGGGGCGACGATGAGAAACTCCCCAAGCTTATGTTCCTGGCGGAGGTCGTCGAGCAGTGTCCAGCCGCCGCTGTTGAAAAGCGTTTTCTCATTGTCGCCAAGGCCGTGGAGGAAATACAGCACGGGATAATGCACTGGAACAGTCTTGCTTGCACCAGTGTCATAGCTGGCTGGCAGGTACACGCAGTAGTGAACAGGGTATTTGAGAATCTGACTGCTCAGCGCGTCGCATTGAATCCGACTCTGGGCCTGAGCTGACAATGAAACGATAAGGATCGCGAACACGCAAACAATTCGAAGACAGCTCTGCATCGATCCAGTCTACTCGTAGCGTAGAGCCTGCACGGGATCGAGTCGGGCGGCGCGCCCCGCCGGATAGAGGCCCGCAGCCAGACTGACGAGGAAGGAAAACAATACGGCGAACACTACCAGCCACCACGGGACCGCCCAGAAATGCTCCGGTGGAAAAGATTGCCGCTTGAGATAAATATTCGTGCCCAGGTTGATGACCTGTCCGATAGCCCAGCCGAGGGCGACCCCAACAATGCCGCCGAGAATGCCCATGGCGCCTGCTTCTGCGAAGAAAAGTCTTTTCACGTCGCCGTCGCTGGCTCCGATCGCCTTCATAATTCCGATTTCCCGGCGACGCTCGAGAATGGCCATCACCAGCGTGTTTACGATCCCAATAAAAGCGACAGCCAGTGCGAGGCTGCCGAAGATGCCGAGAAATACGTCTAACACTTTGAAGAACTGCTGGATACTGCGACTGGCATCAAGTATCGAGAAAGTATTGAAGCCCATTTTCTTGATTGCATCTTCTACCGGCTGCACTCCGCTGGGGTTTTTCACGCGCACGCTTACTGAGGAATAAACAGGCTGGTCGCCGGCGGCGCGCGAAATCTCCCTTAGATCCGTGGGTTGCATTACATGCAGGCTTTCCGCCAGCTTGAGGGGAAGAAAAACTCGCGCGCGAGTCGGACCGCGCATACTTTCGGGATCGAGGTCGGCGACGCCGACGATCTTCAGCTTTAATTCGCGGGAGACGACGGAATAGGCAGCCCCCGCCAGACCCTGGTCACCGCCGGGAGTGCTATTCTCAGCCCTCGAAGGCGCGACTTGCGGGGCCTCGCGCTGCGCATAGCGCATAGTCAATTCCTTGCCGAGAAGCGGCGCCGCCAGGGCCGCTACATTTGTTTCGTCCAGACCGGGCTGTGGTGCTTTGCCCAGCAACTCTTCGGCGAAGGTTTTCTGAATAACCACTTCTGGCGCCGTATCGGACGAAAAGAAACGCCCCTGCACGGCTTCGAAGGCATCATTGGATTGAGCCGATGAAGGCAGGGCTGCGACCATCGTCAAGTGTGGCTTGTCTGCATAGCGCAGTTCTGTGATGAAACGGATGTCAGGATATGCTTCAAGAACGTTAGGTAGATGCTCGATTTCCACTCGCGTGGGCTCATCCAGAATTCGGCTCTCGCCCGGGGCAGGCCCACTTCGATCTTCGCCGCGATTAGAGTTGCGCAGGTCGCGTCTGGATGTAACCACGACCGTATCGAACAGTCCGGATTTCATCAGACGCCGCGACGCAAGTTGCTGCAAGCCGATGCCCAGAGAAAGCATGGCAACAAGCGAAGCTACGCCCACTGAAATACCGATGGTGGTCAGCGAATTTCGCAGAATGGATTCGCGCAGGTTTCGGACCGCGAGTTCGCCCAGATCAGGCAGTTTCATAGTCGACCTTGTTCCGTTGCGCCCTTGACTCCAATTAAGTTGGCTTCATCACTCACCAGCTTGCCATCCGCCAGGAAAACGAGGCGCTGAGCGTAGCGCTCCGCCAAGGCTCGCTCATGAGTTACCATCACGACGGTCATCCCTAACTGCTGGTTAAACTCGCGGACCATATTCATGATCTCGGCGCCGGTACGACTGTCGAGATTACCGGTAGGTTCGTCGGCCAGCAGGAGTTGTGGCCGGTTGATGAGCGCGCGAGCCAGTGCGGCTCGCTGCTGTTCTCCGCCCGACAGTTCACTGGGACGATGATTCATGCGGTCTTGCAGACCTACTCGCGCGAGCGCTTCATGAACCAAGCTGTCACGTTCTCCGCGCTCGACTTCGGCAAAACGCATAGGTAATTCCACATTTTCGGCAAGCGTCATGCTGGCAATCAGATTGAACGACTGAAAGACCATTCCCACAGTGTGCAAGCGATAGCGGGAAAGGTCTTCGCGGGAAAGTTTCGCGAGATCCCGGTCATGAACGACAACGCTGCCCGAGGTAGGACGATCCAGGCCCGCAATCAGATTCAACACCGAAGATTTTCCCGAGCCGGAACTTCCCAGAAGAGCGACGAATTCTCCGCAGCCTACTTCAAGAGACACGCCATCGACGGCGCGAATCACGTTCTCTCCCATCCGATAATGCCGGGATAGTCGGTCCGCGCGAATCGCGGAAGCACCCTTCGCCTGATATTGATTCGTGCCACTCACGGCCTAACGCACCTCACCCTTGAGCACACGCAATGCGTCCGCCGACTTGCCATCGCCGTTCCGTGGCGGGCGCGAGTCTCCGTTTACGGGAGCGTCAAGCTCAGGCAAGTCTCCTTCGCCGGGCGCGAGAAATAGATTATCTTCCACGCCGTGCTGTCTGGTGTACAGGTCGTAATAGCGGCCATGGACTGCGTAGAGTTGCTCATGGGTGCCGCGCTCGACAATTTGTCCCTGCTCCATCACCAGAATCTGATCGGCACGGCGGATGGTTGAGAGCCGGTGCGCAATCACAAATGTAGTGCGCCCCTTCATCAGATAAGAAAGTCCTTGCTGGATCATCTGCTCCGATTCGGAATCAAGACTTGAGGTCGCCTCGTCAAGAATCAGGATACGCGGCTCGGCTAGAATGGCGCGGGCAATCGAAATCCGCTGGCGTTGTCCTCCGGAAAGCTTGACGCCTCGCTCCCCGACCACCGTGTCATATTTGTCGGTGAACGATTCCGCGAACTCATCTACCCGCGCGATCTTGCAGGCCCGCAGGATTTCTTCTTCCGTGGCATCGGGGCGGGAAAATGAGACGTTGTCTCGAATCGTTCCATCGAACAGAAAAGATTCCTGCAGCACGACTCCCAGACGGGTGCGATAGGAGTCGAGCCGAACCGTGCTGAGGTCTGTGCCGTCCACCAGAATCCGGCCCTTTGTTGGCGTATAAAAAGCGGAGATCAGGCCTATCGTGGTCGATTTGCCCGATCCCGAGGAACCCACCAGCGCGGTCACCGTGCCCGGATCGGCGCGGAAGGAAATATCGCGCAGTACGTCATGAATCCCATCGTAAGTGAAACTCACGTTTTCGAACTGAATCTGCCCCACGATATCGCGCAGAGACACAGAGCGGTTGGGATTCTGATCCTCGGGCCGCTCCCGCATTATTTCCTGCGTCCGCTCGAGTCCCGCCAATGCCTCGGTGAGTTGGGTTCCGATGGAAACGATCTGCATGATAGGCGCAACCAGAAACCCCAGCAGCAAAGTATAGGAAACAAATCCGCCGACCGTCAGAGTGCCTGAAGCAATCTGATGCGCTCCTACATACATGGTCACCGCGCCCACGCATCCCAGCAGAACGCTTGCGGAAAGGCTCATGACCGAGGTTGCTGTGAGCGTGCGCATCACGTTATCCAGCAGGCGGCGAACGCCGGTGGCGAAGACTGCCTCCTCGCGCTGTTCGGCGTGATAGCCCTTGATCACGCGGACGCCACCCAACGATTCCGTGAGCCGACCGGTGACCTCGGCATTGATCTTGCCGCGCTCACGGAAAATCGGCCTGATGGTCGCGAACGCTTTATTCAATGCAACGCCGAAACACACAAACGAGCCTACAGCGATCAAGGTCATCTGCGGACTGGTGCGAAGCAACAAAATCAGCGCAATTCCGGAGGTGACCAGGCCTCCGGCAAAATCCACCAGGCCTGTACCCAGAAGATTGCGCACGCCTTCCACGTCGCTCATGATTCGGGATACGAGACTGCCAGTCTTATTCGTGTCATAAAAGGCCACCGGCAGGCGAGAAATGTGCGCCTGAACCTGTTGGCGCAACTCGGTGATCAACCGTTGCGCCGCCTTCGACAACGATTGCGTCAATGAAAAAGAAGTGACGCCCTGGACCAAGGTAGCTGCTAACACGAATAGCACCAGCGGACGCAACTTATCCATGTGGTGCTTGTTGATGACGGTATCGATCAGGAATCGACTTGAATAGGGCAGCACGAGGGCCGCAACCCGGTTGATCACCATGAGCACAAAGCCGAGCGCGAGCAGCCAACGCCGCGGCCGCATCAGCTTCCAGACTTCCGGCAGAATGACGCGGAGCCTCTCGACTTTAGCTATCTTCTGGGTTGGTTTAGGGTCTGTACTCAACTCTTGTTGGACTCCGCCGGAGTGGAATTCGCTTCATTATTACTACTACTACCGCATTGTGGCACGTCCCGGCCAGCCGTTGTATGCTCGGGGCGTGGCACGTCCGTCTTCGCTGGAGCATTCTCCAACCTCGGGGCTGTTGCTTGGCTTGATCATCACGCTCGCCGCCGTCGTCGCCTACTCAGCGTACATCACGTGGCAAGTCGCAGGTTTGCGTAAGCTTCAGTCCGAACTGATCGACCGCAATCGCAAGGATTCCCTGCTATTGCTGCGCATCCAGAACGACCTGAACCTGCTGGCGGTCGCCATGCGCGACATGATCGACAACGACGAACCGTATCCCCTGACCGCGTGGTCGGCGCAGTTCCAGCGCATCCGCACTGATCTGAAGGATGCCATGAACCTCGAATCCAGTTTGGCCCCTACCACCCGTACGAATGAGCAGAGTGCGTCACTAAGTAGTTCTCTGGCGCAGTTTTGGGATGCGGTCGACCGTGTGTTTAGTCTCGCGGCTTCAGGCAGGGATAAAGACGCGAGGGAGCAGATACAACTCTCGCTGCAGGCACGACAGGCGGCCCTGGCTACGACGGTGGCGCGGCTGCTGGTGCAAGATAGTGAAAACGAAGAGCAGGCGGCAGGACGCATCATACAAATTTACGATCGTGTGCAGCGGCAAGTGTATGTGTTTCTGGCCGGGACTCTGGCCGCGATTCTGCTGACCGGATTCTCCATGATACGGTGGAATCGGCGGCTGTTTGCGCGTATGGCAGAGCTTTCAGAGCGCCGCAGCGAACTCGCGCAGAAACTTATTGCCACGCAGGAATCGACTCTGCGCTATATTTCGCGCGAACTACACGACGAGTTTGGTCAGATCTTGACTGCCATGGGAGCGATGCTGGGCCGTGCCGGAACGCACGCTCCCGAAGGGTCGCCCATGCGCACCGACTTGCAGGAAGTCCGCCAGATCGCGCAGGACACTCTCGACCGGGTGCGCAGCCTATCGCAAGCGCTGCATCCGGTTATGCTGGATGAGGCAGGGCTCGAGAGCACGCTTGACTGGTACATTCCAACCGTGGAACGGCAGACTGGAATCGCCGTATCCTATGAAAAGCAGGGCGCGCCCTTTACAGTGGAGGGCAGCGCGGCAGTACAGATCTACCGCATCCTCCAGGAAGCATTGAACAACGTGGCGCGACATTCTGGCGCAAAACAGGCTTGGGTGCGATTGCGTTTTCTGGCTTCGGTATTGGAGCTGGAGGTAGAGGACCACGGCAAAGGTTTTAACGGACGACCGGCGAAGCAGGGGATCGGATTGGTAGCGATGCGCGAGCGCTCAGAGTTGATGGGCGGGCGGATCGCATTTTATACTCCTGCCGACGGCGGCACGGTGTTGCACTTGAGCGTACCGCGCGAGAAAGTTGAGTCTCGGGAAAAAACACGATGACAAAAAAGATCACGGTGTTGCTGGTGGATGATCATGGTCTGGTGCGGCGAGGTTTCCGGCGCATGTTGGAAGATGAACCCGATATGGTCGTGGTGGGGGAGGCCGGGGACGGTGAAGAGGCCACCCATTTGGCGCGCCAGTTGAAGCCAAAGGTCGTGGTCATGGACTGCGCTCTGCCCGGCATGAACGGCCTGGATGCCACTCG
>DATNKA010000091.1:0-7578 GCA_035603655.1 Candidatus Acidiferrales bacterium
AGAAAAAGTTTATCCCCAGGAAGTGCCCATGCTGCAGTACCACGAGGAGAAAACACAACAGTAGATGCCGCAAGGAGCTGAAGCTAAACGCGGCTAGGTGCAACCGGAAAAATTTATGCCAGGGTTCTCGATCCGTAATCCGTACTTCATTATCGTCATCTGTCTCACGCTCCTGGTTATCGGGGTTACCAGTCTGTCGCGAATGCCGGTAGACTTATTTCCCCCAATCAATCTACCCGAAGTCGTAGTCGCTACGTTTTATACCGGCATGCCGCCGGAAGATATCGAAACCGATATTACCGATCCCCTGGAGCGCTTCTTTACTCTGGCTTCCGGCGTGGATCACATGGAATCGCGCTCCATGTTGGGCGTCAGCATCATCCGGGTTTACTTCCAACCGGGAACCAGTGCCGACGCTGACGTAAGTCAATTGTCCAACTTGGCGCTCGCCGATTTGAAACGCTTGCCGCCGGGCACTCTTCCTCCGGTGGTTCTTAAATTCGATGCCTCGAGCCTGCCCGTAGCGCTGGTTACGGTCAAGGGCGAGGGACTCAACGAAACTCAGCTGCACGATTACGCGCAATTTCAAATTCGCAACCAGATCGCAGTCGTGCCCGGCGCCGAAATTCCTGGCGTGTTTGGCGGAATCTACCGCCAGATCATGGTCTACGTCGATCCCTACAAATTGGAATCCCGTCAGTTAAGCGTCATGGACGTGGTCAGCGCGGTGAACAATGCCAACCTGATTCTGCCCGCCGGCGACGTGAAGATGGGCCCCTACGATTACTTCGTTTACTCCAACAGCCTCGTCGACAACATGAAGCAGTTGGGGGAGATTCCCCTCAAAGTCAAGGGCAACTCCTGGGTTACGGTGAACGACGTAGGGAAAGCTGAAGACGCCCACCAGATCCAATACAACATCGTACGAGTCGATGGCCAAAGATCCGCCTACATCCCGATCATGAAGCAGGGCGGCGATACGAACACCATCGCGGTGGTGGATGGCGTCCGCGAACTTATCAAGCACCTCTACGACATTCCTCAGCAGATGAAGACCAGTATTGTCTTTGACCAGTCGGTGTACGTCAAGGAGGCGATTGATACCGTACTGCACGAAGGCGCGCTGGGGTTGATCCTTACCAGCCTAATGATTCTCATTTTTCTCGGGAGCTTCCGCGCCACAACAGCTGTATTGCTTTCCATCCCTTTATCTGCGCTGGCGGCGTTCGTAGTGCTAGCCATGATGGGTGGAACCATCAACACGATGATCCTGGGCGGAATGGCGCTGGCGTTCTCGCGCGTGATCGACAATTCCGTGATTTCGCTCGAGAACATTTACCGCCATCTGGAAATGGGCGCTGCACCCATGGTCGCCGCTGAGGTCGGCGGTGCGGAAGTAAACCTGGCAGTATTGGCCGCGACCCTGGTCGATGTAGTCGATTTCTTCCCCGTCGTATTTCTTTACGGCGTCGCCAAGTTTCTCTTCTCGGCGTTGGCACTGGCTTTCTGCTTGTCGCTGCTGGCATCGTTTGTCGTGGCCATGACCGTGATTCCCTTGTTCTGCTCGCGCTTCTTGAAGGCCATAGACCATGTCCCAGAGCACGGGAAAAAGGGTGATGACTATGGCGTCGAGCCCACGGCAGCAGGAAGTCACTCCTGGATGGACCGGTTCAATGCTCGCTTCAACCGGATGTTCAACAAGGTCTTGGATTACTACGAGTATTGGGTACGGCGGGCGGTAGTACGTCCCGGACTTACGGTCGCAGCCTTGAGCGGCGTGTTTCTGTTGAGCTTGGCGATTTATCCGTTATTGGGGTTGGCATTCTTCCCTAAGACGGATGCCGGACAGTTTACGATCAATATGAAAGTCCCCACTGGCACGCGTATTGAGATCGCAGACCAATATGTGGCAAAGGTGGAGGATTTGATCCGCCGCCAGGTAGAACCAAAAGATTTCAAGCGAATTGTCTCCAATATTGGCGTCGTCCCGGACTTTTCCTCGCTTTACACCACGAACTCTGGACCCTACACCGCAACCGTACAAGTAGCTCTGAACGAACCGCACCATCTCAGCAGCTTCGAATATATGGATCGGGTGCAAAAGGCGATGGCCAGCCAGTTCCCCGACATTCGCACATTCTTTTCCAGTGGTTCGATGGTCGATGCCATTTTGAATTCGGGCGCGCCGGCCCCCATTGACGTACAGGTCAGCAGCCCTGATCTGGACCAGATCTATGGCATCGCACAGACCTTGGCCACTCGTTTTCGCGAGCTGCATGGCGTCGGCCAGGTCTTCATTCCGCAGGACATGAATTATCCGGCTCTGCGACTCGACGTGGATCGCGTACACGCCGGTGAGTTAGGGCTGACGCAAAAAGACGTAGTCGATAACGTCATCACAGCGCTCAATTCCAACTACATGATCGCCCCCAATTACTGGGTCGATCGTAGTAGCGGAAACGACTACTACCTTACCGTCCAGTACTTTGAACATGGCGGCGGCGCCATTCATAATATGGCCGACCTGGGACAAATTCCTTTGCGCGATCCTGGGAGCGGAGCGGGAATGAGCTGCGGTCCTGCCGGTCCGCCACCCCCCCAACCCGGAGGCGCGCGCTCTTCGTGGGCATGTGCTGGGCAAAACAAGCGGACTACGGTGCTCAAGAATGTTGTCGACGTGAAACAGGTCCTGACCCCGACGGAGGTGGATCACTATCAGATTCAGCGGGCCGTCGATATCTTTGTCACCCCCAACGGGGAAGATATGGGACGCGTGACCAGTTTGATTCGAGATATTCTCGCGAAGGAGAAGATTCCTTCCAACGTGCGTGTGAATCTGCGCGGGATGGTCCAGGGCATGGAGGCTTCCTTTAAAAGCTTTGCCTTCGGGTTCCTGATCTCCTTTCTCCTGCTGTTCCTGATCCTGACTGCTCAGTTCAAGTCATTCGTCGATCCTCTCCTGATTATGCTCGCGATCCCTATGGGGTTCGTCGGCGTGCTGATCATTCTGCCGCTCACCCATAGCACATTGAACGTGATGTCGCTGATGGGAGTATTGATGCTGGTCGGTATCGCCGACTCGAACAGCATTCTGATCGTTGACTTCGCACACAATCTGGAGCGGCAGGGAATGACGCCTTCCGACGCAGTAATCACCGCCTGCCGGGTGCGCCTGAGGCCCATTCTGATGACGTCTCTGGCGACCATTATCGGAATGATCCCGATGGCGCTCAAATTGGGAACTGGTGCGGAACAGTATGCCCCCATGGCGAAGGCCATCATCGGGGGCCTGACCTCTTCCGTGGCGCTAACAATCTTTATCGTGCCGGCTGCTTATCTGCTGGTGTACGGCAAGCGGAGTCCACAAACCGTGGCAGTTCCGCGGACGGAGCCGGCGGAATGAGGCAGAAACGTCGCGATTGCTGCAACTGGCCAGGGACGCCCGCGCCACTTCCCTCAGAAGATCGAGAGGCTCGATGACTATCAGCAATACTTTCATCCGTTGGGCGCTGTTCGCTTTATGGGCGATCCTTTCCCAAAGTAGCCCGGCACAGACGCCTGACCCATCGCGCTCCGTCGAAAATCTACCGTCCGCTCCGCAGCCGCAGTCGGCGCAAAGTGGGACGGGTATCGTCGTGCCCCCCGGCGGGCAAGCAGCGCTGGTCGTCACCTTCCCGCGCGAAGCCCCTTTGCAAACGACTTCCTCCGTCGATTCGCAAACGCCGCCGGCAGGTCAGGCACCGAGCGCTCCCCTGCAACTAACCCGCACGCAAGCCGAGCAGATAGCCCTCAAGAACAATCCGCGGATCAATGTAGGGCGCTTGCTTGCGCTGGCACAACATCAGATCTATCGGGAGACCAGAGCGGCGGAACTCCCCAATTTCAACGGAGCCATAACGGCGGTCGATGCCAACGAAGGCAGCCGCATCGGCGCCGGAGCCCTCACTGCCTCACGCCTGCTGGAGCACGCAGGCGCTGGAGTAGGCGTTAGCCAACTGGTCACGGACTTTGGACGGACCATAAATCTTGTGTCCTCGGCAAAGCTTCAGGAGAAAGCCCAAAACGCCAACGCGCTCGCCACAACCGAAGATATTGTGCTGGCAACCGATCAGGCTTTTTACAACGCGCTGCAGGCGCAGGCTCTGCTCAAGGTCGCGCAACAAACTGTGACGACTCGAGGGTCTGTTCAACACCAAATCGATGAACTTACGAAGAGTAAGCTGAAATCCACCCTGGACTTGTCGTTTGCCGACGTGAACTTGTCGCAAGCTAAGCTGCTTCAGCTGGATGCCGAGAATAATGTCAATTCCACGGTTGCTGCGCTCACGGCGATTCTCGGTTTTGATAAACAAATTAGCTATGAATTGACCGAAGAAGAAACACAGCTTCCCTCGCCGCCCCCTGATCTCGACGTGCTTATCAATACTGCCTTGCAGCAACGTCCCGATCTTCAAGCGCTCACCTACAATCAACAGTCTGCGGAAAAATTCCGTCGCGCTCAGCGCGATCAGCTTTTGCCAACCATCAGCGCTCTTGGCATTGTCGGAGTCACTCCTGTCCGTCCTGACTGCTACGGTGGTCCGGCCTGCTCCTCCACCTATTTCATTTCCAGTTGGTATGGCGCCATCGGGGTAAACATGAACGTCCCCATCTTCAATGGCTTTCTTTTTACCGCTGAGGCTTCTGAGGCGAATTACAAAGCGAAAGCGGCGAAGGAAATTACTCGAGATTTGCGTGACAACGTCGTGCGCGATGTTCGCACCGCCTGGCTGGCTGCAAACACGGCGTTTCAGCGCGTCGGTGTGGCCGCCGAACTCGCCAAAGAAGCTAACCTTAGTTTGACCCTGGCCCAGGGCCGCTATCAGCTCGGATTGGGCTCCATTGTTGAACTCAGTCAGGCACAGTTGAACCAAACCGATGCCGCCATTGGACACGTTAACGCCGAGTATCAGTATCGGCTCGCGCTTTCAACACTGAATTTCGAGATTGGAGTTAAGCCCTAAGAAGCATCCTGCAAAACGGTCCCGTCTGGCTGCCGGCTCGGCCGGCTGACGGCATATCTCAATATGCTTCCTTTTTTCCTCTATTTCGCCGCAGGCGTAATCACCGGATTTCACGTCTACACTTTGCTGGCGCTGACCGTGTACGGAGCGCCATTTAATTCATTGGAACTCGTGTCTTTGCTGGGCTCGGTGGGTCTTCTAATTGCAGCATTTATCGGTCTTTTCAAGCCGTATGCAGCCGCTCGAATTGCGTTCATCGCCTGCCTGATGACCTGGTCTTTCTACGGCCCGGCGATCGCTAACGTTGTCCGGACCAAATTCGACAAACACAGCGCTGTGTCCGCCAACCCGAATAACCGTGGGACGCAACCCTTCGCTCTGGTTAGCCGATGATACTGGCCTACGTCTCTCTCGCTGTTCTCGCGATCGCCACCGTCTACTCCGGAATCGTCAGCTTTCGAAAAACAGAAGGCGCCACGGCGAGTTGGATTTTCCCGAAGGCTGTAGGCTGGCCTACGCGAATCGTTGTCGGCGCTTTCAGCCTCGCACTGCTGATGTCCCTAGGACTGTGGCTCGGGTGGACTGGGCAGCATTCGAGCTTACGCTCATCACGTTTTCTGATTCCCGAAGGATACACCGGCTGGATTCGGGTCGAGTTTGAAGTCCAAGGTACTCCGCCGTTATCAACGGAGGGCGGCGAGTACGTTCTTAGAATTCCTGCCGACGGAATTCTGCGAACGTCATCGCCTGAGCAATATGGATGGGCTCGCGATCACTACTATTACTATTCTGCCAAAGGTGTGCACCCGATCCCAGATTCGGGCGAGACCCCGCTAATTTGGGGAAGGATCAACGGGGAAGCTTCCGGCGCTGCAGGAAAACGAAAATACGAAGAGCTTTTCGTCGGAACCGCACAACAGTTCAAGAACCAGGCCAAAGAATGACTTTTCTAATTGGCCCACCCGTTCAGATTTGTCCTCTCTCGCCTCGTATATCAGAAAGTAGGCGCTCGTCGAGGTCCAGGCAAATCCTGGCTTCACGCTCCTTCCGGTCGAGCAGCTGGTGGATGCCTTCCATGACAACCTGAGAAATCTCGGCCTCGACCATCGCGACGTCGTCAATCTTCGGGTCGGTGGAATTACCGAACCGGGCAGGAATCGATCGAGGACCACTGAGTCGAAGCTCCAGGGACTAATCCGGCATATCGGTCTCAGCAACACTACTTCCAAGCAGTTGGCTGAGATTCGAACAATCACAGAGACAGTTTGCGTGCAGAACTTTTACCACGTGGCCCGCAGGAACGGCGATGCTTTCATCGATTTAGAAATTGGAGACACCCACCCTTCCGTTGGTTGTGTCGCAACTCTAGCATTGGTGATGACGGTGCTAAACGGAATCACGATCTGGGTGAGGAAAAGGCGTTCGTCGCAGACTGCTCGACGATCGCCTTATCCTCATCCCGTTAGCAGTGAGTTTGAACTCACACTCAGCTTTCGCGAAAATGACCGCGATGGCAACGTGTCTACTGAGCCGTATACCAACGAACGTAGTCGACCAACATGGGCTGCGGATTAGACAGACCGCTGGTCGATCCACCCAGGGTGCCGCCTATCGCCACATTCAAGATCGTGAAAATACCTTGATTAAATGGCCAAGTATCTCCTGATGGCAGGCTGCTGGGTGTAACGGTGAAGAACGGCGAGGATGCGTTGTCCACGTAGAACTGCATCTCGTTCTGCGTCCAAACGATCCCATACGTATGGAACGCAGTGTCGGCTGCTTCTCCGCTCGGGAACGTATACCGTGCTCCGATTCCGTCACCTCCAGTCTTAGCCGTGTGAATCGTGGAATTGTTTCCTGCCGGACCTGCGCCGCCATCAACTTGAGGCGACCAATTTTCCATGATGTCGGCTTCACCACATGTCGGCCACGGCACCGTGCTGATGTTACTGCCCAGGGTCCAAAAGGCGGGCCAGAGGCCTTGGTTTGTGGTGTTGGGGAGTTGGATACTGGCTACGAGAATGCCGTACGTGAAGTTTTGCTTGCTTTCCGTATTCATGCGGCCCGATATCCAGGTTCCACTCACATTTCTAGGCTGGATCACCAGGTGTCCGCTACCATCGATGTAGGCAGGAGCAGTGGAAGTGCTGAAAGTTGTTGGGCACTGGGACGGATTGCCGGAATATCCCGGAGGCCCACAGTAAACTTCCACCTCGCCGTTGCCCCAACCGTTGTTATTTCCCAGGTCAAAATTCCACACGGTGGTGTCGGGAGAACCCGCGCTGCCATTAAATTCCTGGCACCATTGCGGAGTGTATGTGGTTGACCCGACGGTAATGTTGGAAACGCCGCTGCAAGCGCCGGTCCCGCCTCCACTGCCTGACGCAAACGCGAAGTAGTTGATATTCCAGCCGGCGGCGTCCTGGTTGAGGGTCAAGGTCTGCACCCCTGCCGGGACTGTGACAGTGGCCGTCACGCTTGTCCAAGTTTGCCAACCGCCCGTGGCGGGAACATTGACCGAGCCGGTGAGGTTAGTTCCCGAGGAGTTGGAAATATGGAAGGCATCGGTCACCGC
>DATNKA010000092.1:0-2429 GCA_035603655.1 Candidatus Acidiferrales bacterium
CAAATCGCCGGGCAGCGCGAGTGAAAGAAAAGCCGCGACCGGCGTTCCGCTCATCGCGGCAATGTCGCTGAGTCCCCGCGCCAGGCAGCGGTGCCCCACGGACTCCGGCGAATGCCAGTCACGGCGGAAATGAATCCCTTCCAGACTGAAGTCGGTCGTGACTAGCGTCTCATACCCAACAGGCACCCGCAGCACGGCACAGTCGTCTCCAATCCCCTTTACAATCACGGCCTGTGCCAGGCCGAGGCTCTTGCTCTCCCCATTCCTCTTGGCGGGTCTCGCCATCCGGCGAATCTGTCCAATCAAAGCTTTTTCGAGAAGCGGCACGGAGTCACCAATATGCGTCCCCAAATATATAAGAACGGCGTGGCCCGACTTCCCCCTTGACGCTCCTTTCCGCCGGGAGTATACAAGGGACCAACTTTCTGGCCTCGATTTTTTGGAATGCGAGCGAGCGGTAACATGGCCCTCGGTGACCCTTGGTTACCCGCCTTCAGTAACTGAAAATGGCCTTACGCGGCGTTGACAGGGGGAACCCAGTTTGTTAACGTTAACCAGTCATTCACAAACACTTTTAGCTGCGCTAAGTTCTGCAAGCAGTTGGAATTGCAGACGGCGATAGATTCCCAGGCTATGGCGTAGTTTGGTAGTTTCGGGCGCGAGAAAGTTTCCATTCCCAAGATGGGAGCGTAGCCCGAAAAAAGTCAGTAGTCCGATCGGGCGTTTCGGCAACTAAAGAAACTGGGCCTGGATTTCCGGACCTGATGGTTCAAAAGAAGTTCAAAAAGCAGTTTTCAACAGGCAGAGGAGCGACTTGCAGAAGCGCTTTTACATCCTTTTCGTGGCCCGCGGGGACGACGGCCAGTTGCGCAAAATCTCTATCCCCGTGCATTACCTCTACGTGTTCGTCATTGGCGCCGCAATCGGATTCCTCAGCTTGACCGGCATTGCCAGCTCTTATACCCGCATGCTCCTGAAAGTATCCCGCTACAACGAGTTGCGGACGGAAAAGCAGCAGTTAAAAGACAACTACTCCCGTCTGGAACAGGTAGCCAAGGAACGCGACGTCCAGGTGGCGTCTTTGGGATCGATCGCCGGGGAAGTTTCGGCGCTGTATGGCTTGAAGTCGCAGCCCACTCTGGTAACAGCCACTTCTGAGCAGATTCAGGCCGCTGAGGTCAGTTCCTCTCTCGATCAGCTGCACGCTCTACGGTCCTCCGCTCTATCGGGCGCAACCATGGTCGGTCTTACCATGGGCCTGACCCGCAACGCCACGACCGCAGACTGGTTCAAGGCCAATTCGGCCCCAAATCTATGGCCCGTCGAAGGCCAGGTCACCGGCAGTTTTGGCGAGCGCATCGATCCATTTAACGGAGAAGGTGCCTTCCATAGCGGCGTCGATATCGGCAGCAACTACGGACATCCGATCGTGGCTCCAGCCGACGGCGTCGTAACCTTTACCGACGTCATGGGCGGGTACGGCAAGGCTGTCATGATCGATCACGGCAACGGCATCAGCACCCGGTACGGTCACCTTTCGGGCTTCGCCGTCACCGCCGGCCAGGCAGTGCATCGCGGCGATGTCATCGGCTATGTTGGAGAAAGCGGTCGCTCGACGGGTCCACACCTCCACTACGAAGTTCGCATCAACGACACTCCCGTAAATCCGTACAAATACCTTCGCATGACCGCTGCACACAGCGGCGGGTTTGCCGCCGGCAGCTAGCACCAAGCCTTCCCACATTCCTTTCCGACGATACCAATTTCACTGTATTACCGCCGTAATGCATCTGTGACAACTACTTCACGGATCGGAGCCCCGGCGGCGCTACCATTGAATGAATCCCCTCGAATCAGCGCATAGGTCTGGCTGGGGGCCAGAGGAAAATCCATGGAAACTCCCGAGACGAAACGGTTTGGCCGATACGAGATCATCGGTGAGTTGGGCCGCGGCGCTATGGGAGTCGTGTATAAAGCCCGCGACCCGCAGATCGATCGCCTGGTCGCGGTGAAAACAGTTTCGCTTCACGGGCAGGAGCCCGACGAAGAAGAAGAGTTCCGCAAGCGGTTCTTGAACGAAGCTCAGGCGGCCGGACGGCTGCATCATCCGGGAATCGTCGCCGTCTTCGATGTGGGCGAGGAGCCCGAAAGCCGCGAGCCGTACATCGTTCTGGAATACGTCCCGGGCGAAGCGCTTAACAGGATTTTGAAGCGCGAAAGAAAGCTCCCGCTCGACACGGCGTTGCAACTTGCGCAAGAAGTTGCCGAGGCGCTGGAGTACGCGCACGCCAAGGGAGTCACTCATCGCGACATTAAGCCGGGCAACATTCTCATCACGCAAAGTGGACACGCGAAGATTGCCGACTTCGGAATCGCCAAGCTCAACCTGGCTCACTTCACCGTGCCGGGAAAAGTTCTTGGAACTCCCG
>DATNKA010000093.1:0-9010 GCA_035603655.1 Candidatus Acidiferrales bacterium
CAAAAATTGCTTCAGTTAATTGCGGCGGCTGAGGGTGCGAATGCTGGCGGCGGCCAAGGACAAGGTGGTGGAACCGGAGTTCCTTTTGGCAGCGTTCCCAATGTTGCGGGCCATTGGGTTGCCGGGCCAGCAACGGAAACCGGCTCGGCGACTGGAACGGGGACAGCTCCCGCCTGGGTAGGCGGAGTGGTCCCGCTGCAGGAAGCGGAAGTGGTACAGGCCATCCGCCTGCTCACTCGATTCGGCCAAGTACAGGGCGATCCGACTGTTCGTCCAGAAGATCTGCAGAAAGAACTGGTCGAAACCGATCCCAACACGCGACTAAATTTACAGCAACTGCTAGGCGGTTTGGCGGCTAAGGCTACTACCGAGAAGGACGAAACGCCCCTGCTGATGAAGGCAGCCGAGCATATGGCGATCCGCTTCGCCCTGGAGCGTTATTCCAAAGGAGAAGTGAAGGTGAACGCCGTGCATCAGATGATGGAGCACATGAGCCGCCAGATGGACTCGTTGCGCCAGATTCTGAAGTTGCAAGAAGAAAAGATGAACAAGGCCGGGATTCTGGTGGAGTCACATGCCGACGTCCTGGACCGAATGTTCTGGGCGGAGGTACCGGAGTCGGGAAAAAAGACCGTACTGCTCTCCAATGAGGCTCCGTGCGTGCCGCCACGCAACATGCGCCAGTTCGTGGAAGTGCTGCTTGACCGCGACGACAAGCAAACATCGGCAGAAATTCTGAACAACTACGCTGCTTGCCTGAGCACCAGGGAAGCCGATCCGCGCCGCAAGGTTGCGATTGGATTGAGCCAATTAGCCGACCTTTACGCCAGACTGGGCGGCGAATCGATGGGTGGTGCCATCCGCAAAGTTGCTGAGCAGCTCTGCGTGGAGAAGGATAACGAACTGCAAAGCTTGCTAAGCGCGGCCTTCGTGCGCCTTAGTCAGGAGGCCAGCGAAGCCAAAAACTATCAGGCTGTGAATGCAGTATGTGCCGGGATGGAAATGTTGCTGCAACAGCGCCCCGTGATGGTGAATGATCTGCGGCCGCGAGTCGGCGTCGAAAACCGGATCCCGGAGTTTATCGAGGAAGCGTTGCGTTGTGATCCAATTCCAGCGGATCTGCTGGTGGTCTTGCGGCGCACTTGCCAGTCGGGCGCGGAGCACTTAGCGGACAGGTTTTTCCGCTGCATGCGACGGGACGAATGCGATCGCATGATCGAACTGGTTAAAGAAATGGGATCTCCGGCCCTGACCCAACTGCGGGAGATTTTGCGGACTGGACAGCCAAGACAGGCCTCGGCGGTGGTGGGATTGTTAAGCCGCCTCGATGTGGGTACCCTGCTCGAGCTGTTGCCGATGCGCTTGCCGGAATGGAACCGCTTCTATCATGACATCGTGGTCCGGCAGATCGCGTATGGAGCGGCGCCCGACCGGGGACGCTCGCTTCTGGAGTTCGCAGAAGTACTGGATTCGGTGGTGCTTCCGGAAGCCATTGATGAGATCGGAATGAGTGGCGACCTCAGTGCGGCGCCTCCGCTGGTGGCCATGGCTAAGCCTGGCGAGGCCGCGTCCCGTTCGCCGTTCGTGCAACTGAAGGCGATCGAATCACTGGGGCGATTGCGGGACCCGGGCGCGGTAACGCTGCTGCGTGAGATTGTAGAGGCAAAGAAAACATTTGGGTGGGTGCATCACCGTGAGTTAAGAATTGCGGCGGCGCAGTCCTTATCCAAAACGGATCCGCGCTACAGCGCACAGATTCTTTCCGACAGTGGCATCGAGCCGGCAGAACTCGCCATCGCTCCTTTGGACACGGCTCCAGCATGCCCGTGGGTACGGCAGCGGCGCTACGAACGGATGGTGCTTTCGCGCACCATTGCCGCTTCCATCGGAAGTTCATGGGGAAAATCAAGGATTCTGATCCGCGAGTTGAGCCTGGGCGGCGGAATGGGCACGAAAGAAGATAACCTGCGAATCGGCAGCGAGGCCGATCTGGAAATCTCCCTGGGGATGCGGTCGAAAATTCGAGCGCACGTTTTGCTGCGCCGGGCGCGAGTAAACGAGGTGGGATTCGAAATTGTTAATACCGATCTTGAAAGCCGCTATCGGCTGCGGCGGTTGCTGGTGGATACGATGAGTCACGTTCCACAAAAGAAGGATCAGGAGTGGGGCGGGGATCGGAAAGTTTAGTTAGCAGAGCAAGAGCGGAGCTGGGCTCCGCGGACAGCCGGGAGCGGCTGTCCCCACATAAATCTTTCAATTTTCTTCCAACCAGTTTAAAACGGCCTCGATCCGCAGCTGCGGAAACGAGGCCGTTTGTATCTCCGAATCCTATGGCGTTACTTCACGACCTTGACGAAGATGATGAGGAACGTGAACAGGACCAGGGACTCGATGAAGGCCAGTCCCACGAACAGGGCGATTTGAATTCCGGGACGGGCCGCGGGATTACGAGCCAATCCTTCGCACGCCGCTGAGGCGACGCGACCTTGGCCGAGAGCCGCCAGGGCAGCCGCGAAAGCCATCGCGAAGCCGGAAGTGATCGCCACCCAGTTTGTGCCGCCGGAGGCCGCCGCTTCCCCACCCTGCGCAAACGCCGGCATGGCGAAGAGTGACAACGCCACCATGGTTAAAATCAGGAACACAACTTTTCGCATTTTTGGTTCTCCTTAAGATATATCGCCAGGCGGTGGTTGACGCCATCCTCGTGCAGACGCCCTCACGCTGACGAATCGTTTCATGAAGCCGGAGGAATTAATGTTCATGAGCGGTAGCTTCGCTCAAATAAACGCAGGCCAGGATCACAAAAATATAAGTCTGGATCAGGGAAACTCCAATATGAAGCCCTTCAAAGATAATAGGGACACCGATGGGCACCAGGGAGAAAAAAACGAGTGTTACCATCTCCCCGGCAAACATGTTCGCGAAGAGACGAACGGTGAGCGACAGCAATCGCGCGGTGTGGCTGAAAATTTCGATGGGCAACATCAGAGGCGCCAGCCACCATACCGGTCCCAGGAAATGCTTGAAGTATCCAAGCCCGTTTGTTCGCAATCCCTGGAAATGGTAGTAGAACCAGGTCAGCAGCGCGCAACCAAGAGGGACAATCGGGACCGCAGTGGGCGAGTCGAAACTCGGGATAATGCCGATCAGATTGCAGGTAAGGATAAAGAGTCCCAATGTGATGAGGTACGAATGGTAAGGGTGGTAGTGATGACCAATTATTTCTTCACCCATGTTGCCGATGAAGCCCTCGATGCCCTCCATCGTATGCTGCAAGCCGCCGGGCTGGTCGACCGACAGACGCGAGCGAACCGCGATGAAGAATGTGATCAGTACCAGCATCACAACTACTTCCATGGCGAAACTGTCGGAGATTGGCGCTGTCGGGTGATGGGGATGGATTCCGAAAACAAGCAGCAAAGATGTGACAGGGCCGCCGAAGAGGCGGTTGAGCAGCGCGGTGAACCAGAGTTGCTCCATAATTGGCAATCCCAACCTGACAATCCAAACTTACGATTCCGGCAGATCTCGATTAGTCTTAAGGCTGAAGATCAGTATCCGCGGCGCAAGGCGGCGTAAGCTTCAAAACCCGCTTCCACCAGCATGGCTGCGACCGGTGTGCATAATCCAAACAGAAAGCCCCGAAAGGCTTGAGAAGAACTTGTGAATATAACATAGGCGACGATTCCCGCCAAAAGGTAGCGTAAGAAAAAGCCGTTGACCAGAGAGAATCCGCTGGCGCGCTGTCCGGAGTCGACGATGCGGTTGGCCAGGGATTGTACGGCTTTGTTCAAAGAGCGGAAGCTCAGGTAGGCGATCAGGACGCCTGCGGCAAATCCGATTCCAGAAATGGCGCCGAAGCGCCAGGATGTGAATAGGGCAAACCCCGCGCCAAGAATGATTATGAAACGCAGCATTCTGGGGATGGCGGAGGAGAAGAAACGATCGGCGGGAGTTTCCGTAGGCGCGGGCGAAGGCGGCGGGGTGGGGGTCATGAGTTACGCATCGCGCGGTTGAACAAGCTCAGAGGACGAAAGCCTCACTCACAGTCAGGTACTAATCGCAGTCGCTGAAAGCGCTGCGCCACGCAAATTCAACACCAGCGAAAGTTAAAGGCGATTGGGACCCGCAGCTGGAACTCACAGCTGGGATCCCGCGGTTGCGCCGCATCCCCGGAATCGAAGTCGGCTGAGAGGGTGGCATCCGGGAATATTATGTGTCTGGCTTGTCGCGAGAGAGGGCCGAGGCCATGCGAATCATCTGGACGAATCCGACGACCGCGCCGAAAATCACGCCCGCGAGATAAAGCCAGTGGGTATGGAGCCAGTGGTCCAGGAGCCGGCCGATCGCATATCCGAGGAAAACAGCCGCCGGAATGATGAACCCGATCTCGGAGTAACGCGCCGCCGAGACCAGGGCGTTGGACTTAGGCGGACGATTTGGATCTTCAACCACTTCGAGACTGATCTTACCGCAAGCGATAGAGGGAGCGCCTGTCGAATTTGCTCAGGCGCCCCTCTGCAGCCGTCTAGTTCTCTCCGGTCGGTACACTGCCGCCCCAGAGAGCATTGCCACCCCACAGAGCATTGCCGCCCCAGAGCGCATTGCCACCCCACAATGCGTTCCCACCCCAGAGCGCGTTGCCACCCCACAAAGCGTTGCCGCCCCACAATGCATTGTTGCCCGAAAGCGTGGATTGGGTTCCAGTCGCGGTCATCGCCGCGCTCCCCACCACGAATTGTGAGGATCCCCAAACTGCCGCATTGGACCATGTCGCCGATGTGTTCCAGACCGCCGAACGATCGGTCTTCAAAAAGACCGTGTTCGTGCTCGAATTAAACTGTGCAATTGGAGACATCGCTGTTCCACTGGCCAGGTCGGTGTTGACCATCGCGGCCTCGAGGTCCACGTAGCCCGCTCCTACGGTGAAGATATCGTACTGATCGGTGTAGGTGACTCCTGAAACTGGGTCCGTGTAGCTGCTATAGGAAGGCAGCGACTTCCACGCTGTTTTCATCAGCCGCGCTTTCACCTGATCGGGCGTGAGGCGCGGACTCTTTTGCAGCAGATCGGCTACGGCTCCGCTTACCACTCCCGCCGCCATGCTGGTTCCACTCAAGGTGAAGTAGCTGGACGACGAGGCGCTGCTTCCCCCGTTGACATAGTAGCTGTACGGCACTTGGTTGGTAGAAAACTCGTTGTACAAAGTCGAATTGGGCGCCTCCAGTGACACCAGCAGATTTCCCGGAGCCACGACGTCAGGCTTCACTACCGCGTCGCCCGCCGTTGGTCCCTTCGAACTATAGCTCGCGATCAGGTCGTCTACCCGGGTCGGCGTTCCCATTGGCTTCATCGCGCCCACGGTGATCACGTACGGATCGTTCCCCGGAGATGTTACGGTTCCGTAGCCATCCGCGGCTTGCGTGCGCCCGTTGTTCCCTGCCGACACTACAACAACGATGCCATTCTTCCACGCCGCTTCTACCGCCTGACAAAGAGGATCGAGCCGGTAGCTTTCATAGACTTCGCGGCCGAGCGACAGATTCATCACACGGATATTGAACCTCTGCTTCAGGGCGATAGCCGTGTTGATGGCCGCAATCACCGAACTGTCGGTTCCTGCGCCATTCTGGTCGAGAACCCGCAGATTCACCAGGTTCGCTCCCGGCGCAATGCCTTGAAACGTGTGCGAATAAATCGCTCCTGTCGAACTCGCTCCATCCCCGGCAATCAATCCGGCGATGTGCGTACCATGACCATACTGATCGTTCGTGCCCGAGTTCCCCGGAATAAAGCTCTGGTTCCACACAACGCGCGACCCGCCAAGCAACCCGCCTTTCAAATCCGGATGGCTGCTCACGCCACTGTCGACCAAAGCCACTCCAATGCCGGTCCCGGTATAGCCGGACTGCCACGCCGCAAACGCGTTCACGGCGGGCGCCGCATTGCTGAGGTTCGGAGTGAGCACGCGGTCCGGGCTGATGTATAAAACATTCGACTGGTTTGACAGGCTCACAATGCCATTACCATCGAGCTGCGCAACTACACCATTGATCAGTGGCAGGTCTCCCAGGATCGTGCCGCCTAGCTGCAGGATGTCGTTTAGCAGACAACCCACCAGGCCGAGCAGCCCGCTGCAACTCAACTGCGTTCCGGGCGCATATTGAACGATGATATTTGCCTGCTGGTTCGAGGGATAACCACGCAGCTCCGGCGCAATCTTCGAGTCGTCGGCGCGTGCCACCGTAACCGTAGCGATCAACAACAGAATCACTATCCTCTTCATATTCCCCCTAAAGTCGTGCGGGCGCCCAAAAAATCGGCAGCCAATCCATCGATAGCCGTCTACTTCCTCCCTACCGAGTGCAGGTCCGGTTCCAAAGGCACAAAGACGGGTCCTTAGAGCTCAATGACTTAGCTCATCGGAGGATTCATGCCAGGGGACAATTTGTCGCGCCAGGCCTCAGCCGGGACAGAATGTCGCCCTGCGCGTGCGTGGCAGGCAGGGTTTCAGTCGTGCGTCGGCTGTTGAGCCGTGAGCCAGGCTCCTGACAGCCCCAAAACCCGGTCGTAAGTCACTGAGGCACTTGAAGAACACTACAGTAATCAGGGGTGCCAACTTTAGGGCGGACATTGGCTGTGATTCGGACAAGAATCTAGATATCCACGTCATGCCAGACAGACGCCAATTGGGCGCAAGCCCCTTTATTGCCGGGATGTTCCTCGCCGCCCTCGGCTGTTTCTCGTTCGCGTTTACACACTGGCATTCGAGCGACGCGGTCAAGTTCGTTTGTTATTTGGTCGCGGCGCTGCTCGCGTCTCCCCTCAAAGTAAGCTTGCCTGGCGGAACACTCTCCGTAAACTTCCTGTTTACGGTGCTGGGCGTTCTGGAATTGAGCCTGCCCGAGACCTTGCTGATCGGGTTGGTCAGCACCCTGGGTCAGTTCTACTGGAGACCGGCCAGACGTCTGCACTTGGTCCAGCTTTTATTCAATCTGTCTCAAGTAACGGTTTCGGGGGCAGCCGCCTACGGCGCTTACCAATTCGTGTCCATTCACGTTCTCCACGGGCCTGGGCCTCTGGCATTGGTCGTGGCTGCGGTCACGCACTTTGTCGTGAACACTCTGGCTACGTCCACCATCATCGGGCTCACCGAAGGCCAACCGTTCTCGAAGGTCTGGACCGACTCCTATCTCTGGGCCTTCCCTTACTACATGGTGGGAGCGGCCACCGCAGGTTTGGTGAGCTTCCTGAACCGGCACATTGGCTGGCAGTCATCATTGCTGATTTTGCCGCCGATCTACCTCATGTATCGCTCCTACCGGCTTTATTTGGGCAAGCTCGAAACCGAGAAGAAGCATGCCGAGCAGGTCTCGAATCTTCACTTGCGAACCATCGAGGCTCTGGCGCTTGCCATCGAGGCCAAGGATCGAACCACCGGTGAGCATCTTCAACGCGTGCGTGTCTATGCCATGGAACTGGCTAAGGAGCTAAGTTTGAGCGAAGAAGAAACTGAAGCTTTGCGCGCTGCTTCAGTCCTCCACGACATCGGCAAGCTCGCCGTCCCCGAACACATCATCTCGAAACCGGGCAAGCTCACTCCGGAAGAATTCGAGAAGATGAAGATCCATCCCACGGTCGGAGCTGAGATTCTCGAACAAGTCGACTTTCCTTATCCCGTCGTGCCCATCGTACGCGCCCATCATGAGAAATGGGACGGCAGCGGCTATCCGAACGGCTTAGCCGGAGAGGCGATTCCGATCGGAGCCCGCATCCTCTCCGCCGTCGACTGCCTGGACGCGCTCGCTTCCGATCGCCAGTACCGCAAGGCTTTGCCGCTTCATGAAGCGATGGCCAAGGTGGCTTCCGAAGCCGCCGTCGCCTTCGATCCGCAAGTGGTCGGCATCTTGCAACGGCGCTACGTTGAGTGGGAGCACCTCGCGCGTCTGCAGCCCATGCAGACCCCGCCAAAACTTTCAACTGACGTTAGAGTGGAACGCGGCCTGGCTCCCGACGCCGGTTTTGCCCAGTCAGCCGGAGAATCTCAAGCGGCGTTACCGGCTGCGGATTTCTTCGAACGTCTGGCCATGGCTCGACAGCAAGCGCGAAATCTCAACGAGCTCAGTCGCGGACTTAGCGGCCTTCTTAGTCTTGATGACATTCTTTCGCTGCTCTCGGCTCGGCTGAAACGTCTTGTGCCTCACGCCTCCATGACGGTTTATCTTCGCAAGAACAATATGCTGGTTCCGGAGTTTGTCAGCGGCGAGAACTTGCGCCTGTTTTCCTCTTTGAAAATTCCGCTCGGGGAAGGTTTGTCGGGCTGGGTAGCTCAAAATCACAAGCCCATTTTGAACGGCAATCCCTCAGTAGAGCCCGGCTATCTGAACAACCCCACCGAATACAGCACGCTGCGTTCCGCTCTGGCCGTGCCGCTCGAAGGAAGCGCTGAGGTAGCGGCTGTGCTGGCGCTCTACCGCGCCCGTCAGGATGCCTTCAGCAAAGAAGACCTTCAGGTGGTGGAAACCCTCGTCTCGCCCCTGGGCACCGCCATAGAACAAATGGAACAAAACGCTCTTCCCAGAGCTACAGGTGCCAGCGCTGCTGGTGCCAACGGATGAAGGCGCAATTGCCTGAGTCTTGATTACACCGCTATCCGCACGTCTAACGATGCCCGGCTCCGCCGGCACTGGAGGCGTGTCCCGCCGATGGCGCGCTGGCATGTCCCATTCCACTCGAGCTGCTGGCGGCATGCCCTTCGCCGTAGCTATATCCACCTTGACGAGAGGAAGTCGCCGAAAATTGAGGTGCCGCATGCAGTTCTACCGACCCCGTCTTCGCCACCTGCCCGTTCAAATGATGCAGATTGTCCAGCGATCCTCGCGGAATTCCTATCCCAGCCGATCCCCGATTCACGACCAGGCTGGTCGCAAGAGTCCTAGTCACAGTCGGTCCGCCCTTGCCTACGACCACCGTGCTCACCGTGCCCTTAGGGGCCACGGGAGCTTGAAAG
>DATNKA010000094.1:0-2082 GCA_035603655.1 Candidatus Acidiferrales bacterium
GAGATTGACCGTCGCCAAGTCTGCAGCACTGGCTTGTGCTTGCTCTCGATAGGACTCCACGTTTCTTCGAACTTTGTCCTCTGGGACGAGGCCCGTTAAAGCTCCAAATAATGCTGAGGACTGGAATGTCAATGGTCGGAAAGATGGATGTCGGTTGGAGTACGAACAATGGCAACACCACCCATGATCAGAATCAGGATCGACATCACTACGAATGTGTAGGGCCGCCGTAATGCAAGTCAAACAATCCACATAAAGGTTCTTTCCGGCCTGCCTACGACGAGCGGTTGAAACTCGCCACCTTTGATCCGGTTTTATTTAGACCAACACCGCGGCGCTTTCATGATCTGCACCACTCCTGTCTTGCTTTCTTCTAACGAGTGCCACGACGGTGGAAGCCGGCGTTGGACGGCGCTGTGCCTCGAGCGTGCGGCGCATTAATCGCCGCAACTTAGCGCGAGCGCGAGAGACCTGGGCCTTCACGGTTCCCTCCGCCACTCCCAAAATGCGCGCCGCCTCGCTCGTGGTCAGTTCATCCAGGTCGCGCAACTCGAATGCTCTGCGCAACGGAGGCGAAAGCTCCGCTAAATACTGCTTAAGGTGCCCATGCAATTCCGACTCCCGATACCCCTCTTCAGGGCTCGGCCCGCGGGCGGGCAAGCGTTCTGAGACGGCATGCTCCTGCTGCTCCCCGAATCGCTCATCGATCGACACATGCGCCAGGCGCGGGCGTCTGCGTAATTGCATCCGTGCACAATTGGTGACGATGGAGGTCAACCACGTCGACATCTGAGCCTGCCCCTTGAATTGGTCGAGGTGCTTGAAAGCGGACAACAGGGCGTCCTGAACCGCATCTTCGGCGTCGGCGGAGTTGCCCAGCTGTCGAAACGCCTTTTTGTAAAACATCGGCAGATAGCGGGCGAGAACGTCCTGCATCTCCGCAGTTTTGTTTTCGGGGACGCGAACGTCTACGCGCTGTTCGTTTCCCCGGTAACCGTCTATGGCTTGCATGATGGCTGTGCCTCCTCTTTCCCGATTGAAAGTGCACGCTGTTCTCCAATCGGTCGCCCCTAATTGAGGCGTGTATTTTCAGCAACTTCGGTGAAATGGATGGTTCGCACGGCAGGCCGAAACACAGATGAAAAGGCGTGCGACTGACAGAGCGTCAACATTTCGACAGTTGGGATCCAACTGAGAGTTCCGATAACCCAGCTCGGGAGGTATACGGGCGTGGCCCACTCTCAAACTGCTTTTGTCGCGGTCAGGTGTCGAGGAGGTGAGGGTTGATGTGATCGCCCAGTTCCCGAATTCGAAACCCGCCATCAGACTCAAGCCTTCGATCAGCCCAGCTAAGGCTTATCGTCGGCAGGAATAGGAAGCTTCTCCTCGATTCTCAGGACTTCCTTCGGGGCATGTTTCCGAAAGAGACGCTTCATGTCCGGCGTAAATTCGCGTAGAAGGTTGCTAACCGCATCGGAGCTCAGCGCACCACCAAAGCGATTCATGGTTTCCCCGAAGCTTCGTTCGTCACTCGGATAGTAGCTGTTCTGTAGCGAACTGGTGAGTAGAGCGCCCAGGAACTCCGACGTGTTGAATGCGGGATCGCCGTCGTCCTTCCTGGTGACCACAACTCTGGTTGCGGCATACCAACCCCGCGCAATGAGAGTTCTCCTGTGCGAGGGGAAGTATCGAGGATCCTGATGCAAAATCGTCGCCAGAGCAAAGGTCTGGATAAACCTGCGCGATTCCGTGTCCGCCAGAGTCGCTCCGAACCGCTTCCCCCAACCTTGCATTCCACCACCGTAGTGCGGCCATTGCCCCTGGGCTTGATCGAGAGTCGCCTGAAAACCAGCCCCCAGAAGTGTGTGGGGGGAATACGAGGTCTTCAGAAGAGATTGAACTTGCTACCAGCGGACAAAAAGGTGAAAGCCGAGGTACTGCTCGCTGGTGCAGCCGGTTCACGTTTCGCCGGGAATTCGGAAGTAGCGTCGGGCACTCGCAAGCGACACGGGCTGGTCGGCACTTGATCTAAGAGCGCGAGCTGGATCGAGTGTAACGGGTTGTTTCGGATCCTTCATGCAC
>DATNKA010000095.1:0-4074 GCA_035603655.1 Candidatus Acidiferrales bacterium
AGGCTTTTCGTCGGTTGGTGTTTGGGCGGCCGCGAGAGGGTAAGACAATGCGGCGATTCCAGCCCCCAGCCCACCTACCTCAAGAAAATGCCGCCGCGAGATCATGAAGCCTCCAGATCCTGAAATGATAGCCTCGTCATTATAGGGGTAAGGTGTGGCGAGGAACTTCAGCATGGAAGCTGGTTTTCAGTGCGCGGGATGTGGTGAGTGGAATATCACTGCGGTCGATGATTCGGCGGGACGCCGGCAAACCTATGTTGAGGATTGTCAGGTCTGCTGCAAGCCCAACGTGCTGCATGTGGAATACGATTCGTCGTCGCAGGAGTTCTTCATCACGACTAATCTTGAGTGATGCGGCGTTTCGGCTCGATGGTAGAAAGACGGAGCGAGTTGCTTCTCAACGACTATTCTATGTTGTCCGGGTTATAGTTAGCGTGCAGATCTAGAGAGGAAGAGGAATGGCACCCAGCTATACAGGCGGTGGACGGATGGTCGCGCACAACATGGTCACCACTCAGTTCGAACTGGATGGCTTTCGTGTAACGCGGACGCTTGGAGTTGTGCGCGGCATTGTGGTGCGCTCGCGCTCGATTTTCGGAACAATCGGCGCCGGATTACAGACTCTGGTGGGCGGCAACATCACGCTGCTTACTAACTTGTGTGAAAAGACTCGCGCCGAAGCCTTTGATCTGATGCTTGTGCATGCCGCCGAACTGGGCGGCAACGCCGTCGTCGGCGCTCGCTACGACGCAACTGAAGTGATGCAGGGGGTCACCGAAGTGCTAGCCTATGGCACTGCGGTCTTCGTCGAACCAGCAAAGTAGAGGATCTCGCGCATTGCGGCTCTGCAGTCTCGGGAGCGACGGAGAAGGGATGGCACGGCGCTTTCAGAAACGAAGTTGCTTTTTGGCGCTTCCGTCTTCTTGCTGGTTACTGTGTCCTACTGAGGTATAGTCGTCGGATCATGAAACTCGCGTGCGTTGTGCTTCTTACTCTGACCTTCTGCAGCAGTGCCGCGCTGGGCCGCGCCCCCTCCTACAAATATAAGCGCTTGGGCAGCGAACTGGATGCGCAGACCCGTGCCGAGCCCGGAATTGCCTTGATGGGCGGCGGGGGCGATCTGGACGAGGCGTTCCGCTGGCTCTGTGGCAAGGCCAACGGAGGAGACTTTCTGATTTTGCGCGCGCAAGGCAAGGACGATTACAACCGCTATGTCAACAAACTGTGCCAGATGAACTCCGTAGCGACCTTGGTCATTCCCAATCGCAAGGCGGCGGGCGAGCCACGAGTAGCACAGATCATCAGGCAGGCAACCGTGATTTTCATTGCCGGCGGCGACCAGTCACGTTACGTCGAATTATGGAAGGGAACTCCGCTGCAAGAGGCGCTCAACGCTCACGCGACCGCGGGTAAGCCGATGGGAGGAAGCAGCGCAGGGCTGGCGGTCCTGGGGCAGTTTGTTTACGGTGCGCTGGACAACAAGTCGAATGACGCGGATCTTACGTCGCGCGAAGTATTGGCCGATCCCTACGCCAAACGCGTAGCCCTGGTGCGTGATTTCCTCAAGGTGCCCGGCTTCGACAACACGCTCGTGGAAAGTCATTTCGCCAAGCGCGACCGTATGGGACGAAGCCTCGGATTTCTGGCGAGGATTGTGGCGGATGGCTGGTCGAAGGCACCGCGCGAAATTGCTCTCGACGAAAAATCTGCTCTGCTGGTGGAAGTGGACGGTCGAGCCAAAGTGGTGGGCACGGGCCTGGGGGCTTACTTTCTGCAACTCACGGACCCGCCGGAAGTATGCAAGCAAGGCCAGCCATTGACCCTGCGCAATGTGTCCGCCTATCACGCCCCCACTGGAGCCGGATTTGACCTCCGTGGCTGGAATGGCCACGGTGGCGAGGCTTACACGCTCTCGGTGGAGGCAGGACAGACTCGCACCAGCCGTGCGGAGAATGCGGTCTACTGAGGGGTCTCGCAGCTCCCCAGCGTCGACTGTGAAAGAAGTGTAGGAAGTATCGTCTGGCGCTCAGCGAAAGCGCGGCACATCTGGCGCTCGATGACGAGAGCATCAGCGAGTGCGCCCAGAAGTCCGAATCCAACTTCATATTCAATGATGTCGCGGACCAGTGTGCCGCTTCGGGCATTCCTCGCCTCCGGCAGAAATTCGTGCCGGTGATGCCACCGCTTGAATGGTCCCTTCTGCTGCACGTCGGCGAAGTGGTGGTTCCATTCGAATTCGGTGATAGCGGCAATCCACTGCCGGCGTATGGGCAAGAATTTGAATGGACGAAAGGATGTCGTGATAGTCGAACCCATTCCAGCCGCACGTCGATTGGACGGCGCGTCCTCAGCAGGCGGGAGGGGAGGCGCGATAAGTTGGAGGCGGTCAATCCGAGTCTGGGTCTCCGGAGGCATTAGCCGCGGCAGATTCTCGGGGTTCGAGAAGAAGGCGAAAACTCGGGTGACCGGGAAGGGGACCCAGTCGGCAAATTGCAGTTGCCGTGTCATGCTGGTAGCTCGAACCCTTGCCTCAGCCTCCCAAATCCACGATTTGCACAATGGAGTGCCCGACTGGCGCAGAGTGCAAGAAAAATCTAAGCGAATGGATAGCGAAGGAATCTAGAGCGTAAACCCAACATCTTGTGGTCGCATTTCTGGTTAACCACAAGCCATCGTACTTTGCCAAATCCGCACTTTAGTAACATGCGCACCTTCAAGTTTGTTCTTGACAATCAACGACTTACAGCTAAGATGTGGGAGAAAGTGGTACAGAGTGGTCAAGTAGATCGAGATCGTGGGACGGGAAGCGGAAAACGAGGAGCCGGTGGAAATCCGACCCAAAAGCACGGTAAACAACCCGAACCGACCGAGTTTGATCAGACTTTGCGCCGTTTTTAGCTCCTTGGACTCAGGTTTTACAAATGTTTCGCGGCAATCACCCAACTCGCGTCGACGAAAAGGGACGGTTGAAGGTCCCAGCCGAGTTCAAGCGGGTTATCGACGAGAAGTACGGACAGCAATACTACATCACAAGTCTGGATGGGAAGGTTGCTCAAGTGTATCCCTTCGAGGAATGGGAGCGGATCGAACAGAAGCTGGCCGGGCTCTCCACTTTCAATCCGACCAAGAAAAAGTTTCTGGACAGGGTGAATTACTACGGGCAGATGGTGGAGATGGATGGGCAGGGCCGGCTCTTGATTCCGCAGTTGTTGCGGGAAGCAGCGCAGATCAAAGGCGAGGTTGCGGTTACCGGCAATCTAACGCACCTGATTGTGCGCAACCTGGATTCGTATCGCAAACAGGTCGAGGAAGAAAAGTTCACGCCTGACGATGAGAAGACGCTCGACGAATTGGGCATCTAGTGGGCGAGGGTTCAACAGACACCCCTCAGGGGGTTGGGCATGGTGGTGGAAGGGAAGCCAGCCATGTTCCGGTTCTTTTAAAAGAAGCGATCGACTTTTTAAACGTGCGGCGTGGCGGGACGTATATCGACGCCACGGTGGGCTTGGGCGGACACAGTTACGAAATCGCAAAACGCCTCGGCGCACCGGGACATTTGATTGGGCTCGATAAAGATCCAGCGGCGCTGCAGATTGCCCAGAGAAAGCTGGCGCCGGCGAAGCCGGATAGTAGCGCCGGCGTCTCGCCGGCAAATGCTGACTGGCCGAAGGTCACGCTGCTGCAGACCTCGTTCGCCGAAGTTGGAGAGCGGTTCGGCAAGAATTTTGCGGATGGCTTGCTGGCCGACATCGGAGTGAGCAGTTTGCAACTGCAAGATGCGGCGCGCGGATTCAGTTTTCAGGCGGACGGACCGCTCGACATGCGAATGGACCCGCGGTCGGAGCGAACCGCCGAACAAGTGGTAAACCACCTCGACGAGCGCGAGCTTGCCGATGTGATTTACGAATTCGGAGAGGAAAGGAGGTCGCGGAGAATCGCCAGAGCCATTGTCCGGTCGCGGCCGATACGATCTACCGCACATTTTGCGGATGTCATATCAGCCGCGGCCCGGCCAATGAATTCAGAACAGCGGCGAATTCATCCAGCGACCAGAACTTTCCAGGCTCTTCGAAT
>DATNKA010000096.1:0-4869 GCA_035603655.1 Candidatus Acidiferrales bacterium
GAGGACACCTTATTGCGAACCGGCGGATGAAGTTTTACCCGCGCACCATAACGGAGACACAGCGGGCTCGCTCGAAGGGGAACTCATTGGCCGCCACCCTCCCGGGTGTCCGAAAGGACGGGCTGAGCCGAGATGTCATCATCATCATCATCATTATTGTGCCTCCCTTCGCGAGCAGGGATTTGGTCTTCGCGACTAATCAAGGAGCCGTGGTGCCTATCCGCGAACGCAGCCTCCCCCTAATCAAACGTTGCCACATGACCTGAATCGCTCAGTTCAGCAAGAGTCAGACCGACAGGGCAGCACCCGAGCTTTCAGAAGCTCGAAGCCAGCACGCCCGTACATCTGACGCTAGATAACTTTGAGTCGGTTGATCTGGCCCTTGATCGGTCCGTTGTTCCAGGGCGTTTCGATCGCCAACTCCACCGCACCAAGATCGCGGCGCAGGGTTCTGGCGAACTGCGCCAGAAAAGAAAACCCCGAGCTGGTCACCGTCGCAACCGATTGCGCCAGCCGGCTCGTGCGCCGCCAGCGCAACATCGCACGAAACTGCAGGGCAAGTTTTCGCACTCGATAGGCGCCGGGACAGAAGCGCAGAAAGCTGTCACGGTATCTCCGCTGCACCGCCGACATGCGGCGGGATGGTTTCAGCAGTAGAGCGGCGATCCGGCCGACGGAGAAATGAGTTTCGGGCCAGGGCCGGATGCAAACCCCGCTCCTGGTCCTGGAGAAAGCGCGCTCGATCTCGCTTCCGCTCGCTTCGAATTCGTCGCTCCGGAAACTGGGAGAGCACGCAACCCATACCCAACACGCGATCGCGGAAAAGTTTGGCATTAGGGGCGGAGACGGTAGCCCGTTGGTGGCGGCTGAAGCCGGCGCCGTACTCGGTCGTTAATTGTCTCGACACTGTAGAGACAATCTGGTCGCCGTATTCGGCCCGTGTTTCCTGCAGGATATCCCGACGAATTCGGTCCCGATTTGCCAGTTCAGCAGCACGAGCTCCGCATTCACCTACTTTAAGGCGGGCAGCTTCGATGAACGCTCGAATGTCGGCGGCGGCCAGCGGCCGTTATGGCGATGCGTTTGAGGCTTAGATGAACGCAATATGTGGTTTACCTCCGGAGTCGACGGCTGCTTTGATACTTGACCCGGGCGCCAGCGACTGGCACGACCCCGAATTGACCAATATCACCGGCATTCCGCCGATATTGGGCAGCCGATGGCTCGGGCCGGTGGGATACGCTGTCGCTTCCCAAGGCACTTAGAAGACGCCCTCGGCGCATAGTCGGTAGCTGCTTGTTAAGGGAAATCGAGATTAGAGGAAAACATCGTCCTCGGAATCTTAACCGGCACTGGCATCTTCTTGCCGTCTGCTCTTGCCGGGAGCAGAATGAAGCCATTACCGATAGGATCGGGAGAGATGCATACGATGAATACACAGCAGCGGCAGGTGCCAACCTCGGGCGGATCAGGTCTCCCCTGCTTTCGCAGGTCTGAACACGTATGAATAAGAGGACATTTATCAAGCTTCTTGCTGCCACGTTTGCATCTCCAACCGTGACGCGCATGCTGGCGAGGGCGGGAGGAGAACGGCTCAAGAACTGGGCGGGGAATCTGGAGTACAGCACCGAACGCGTTTACACCTCCACCTCGCTTGAACAGGTGAAAGCCTATGTCAAGAAGGAAAACAGACTGAAGGTGCTCGGCACCCGTCATTGCTTCAACAATATTGCCGACAGCAAGGACGGCTTCCTATCGCTGAAGGCGATGGACAAAGTGATCTCCATCGATCCTGCGAAGCGGACCGTCACCGTGGGTGCGGGCATCACTTACGGGCAATTGTGCCCTTATCTTGACGGCAAGGGTTTTGCGTTACATAACCTTGCATCGTTGCCGCATATCTCCGTGGCTGGCGCTTGCAGTACGGCCACTCATGGCTCGGGAGAGAAGAACGGCAATTTAGCTACGGCGGTGTCGGGACTGGAAATGGTGACGGCATCGAGCGACATTGTGAATCTATCTCGCGAACGAGACGGCGATAAATTTGCCGGATCGGTGGTTGGACTGGGGGCTTTGGGCGTGATCACAGCGGTCACGCTCGATATCCAACCAACGTACAGGATGCGGCAATATGTTTACGAGAACCTGCCGCTGAGCGAGTTGAAGGATCATTTTGATGCGATCGAATCGAGCGGATACAGCGTGAGCCTGTTTACGGACTGGCAAAAACAGCGCGTCAACGAAGTCTGGATCAAGAGCCGCGTCGAAGAAGGTCAGGCGTTTCACCCCACGCCGGAGTTTTTCGGAGCGAAGCTCGCCACGCGAAATCTCCACCCGATCTCGGCACTGTCGGCGGATAATTGCACCGAGCAGATGGGCGTCCCTGGCCCCTGGTACGAACGTCTCCCGCACTTTCGCATGGGTTTTACACCGAGCGCAGGCAAAGAGCTGCAGTCGGAATACTTCGTGCCACGGCAGCATGCGGTCGAAGCGATTCTGGCGGTGGAGCGCCTGCGCGATCAAGTGAGCCCATCGTTACTGATTACGGAGATTCGTACAATCGCTGCCGACAATTTATGGATGAGCCCCTGCTACGAGCAGGACAGCGTGACCATCCATTTCACCTGGAAACCCGATTGGCCCGCGGTAAGCAAGCTATTGCCTGTGATCGAGAAAGAATTAGCGCCGTTCAATGCATGTCCTCATTGGGGAAAACTGTTCACCACATCTCCTGCGGAGCTCAGGAGCCTCCACAAGCGGATGCCTGACTTCGTTGAACTCAGCCAGAAGTTCGATCCGCAAGGGAAGTTTCGTAACCAGTACCTGAATCAGAACATTTTCGGCAGTTAGTTCCCAGGGTTTTTTTGCCGGGTTCCGGTTCAATGAATCATTCGACGGCTCACCAAGACAGATGAGCAAACAAATATGAACCCTTGCTCACGCAGTCTACTGGCGTCCTTTTTGGCTGCGTTCGGGTTACTTATTGCCGGGGCTTCGGGCCAGAAAACGACAGCACTTCCCGCTGGTCAGCCGACGCCAAATCGCGGTTCCATCTCGCAGGAAACGGCCAACTTCACTGATACAACTTCTGCGATGGGTGTGAAGTTTGAATACATCGCCTCGCATACCTCCAAGAAATATCTGATTGAGACGATGGGATCGGGTGTGGCTTTATTCGACTACGACAACGACGGCCGTCTTGATATTTATGCTGTCAATGGTGCGCCGCTCAACGATCCCACGCCTAAGGGGACCATCCCACAAAAGGCGGGTGCGAAGTATTGGAATCGCCTTTACCATCAAAAGCCAGACGGAACGTTTGAAGATGTGACGGAAAAAGCTGGGTTGCAGGGCGTTGGCTACGGCATGGGGGTTGCCGTGGGTGACTATGATAACGACGGCTTTGAAGACCTATATGTAACCGCCTACGGTGGAAACAGGCTGTACCACAACAATGGGGACGGCACTTTCACTGATGTGACGGAGAAAGCTGGTGTCGGGGGAAGCGGGTGGTCTACCAGCGCCGCGTGGATAGATTTAGATAACGACGGGTTGCTAGATTTAGTTGTGCTTCGGTACCTGCAATGGGACTTTGATGATGTTTGGTGTGGCGAGCGTAAAGAAGGGTACCGGGCGTATTGCCATCCCAATGCGTATCCGGCGGTTGCGCCCCTGGTTTACCACAACGATGGAAATGGCCACTTCACGGAAATCTCACGCAAGGCAGGCCTCGCGATTCCAGGCAAGGGTTTGGGTATCGCTTTTGCGGATTACGATCGGGACGGCCATCTGGACATCTTTATCGCCAACGACTCCATGCCCGAATTTCTTTTCCACAACAAAGGCGATGGCACATTCGAGGAGGTTGGGCTGAGTTCTGGAGTCGCCGTGGATGGTGAGGGTCACACCTATGCAGGCATGGGAGTGGACTTCGCAGATTACAACAATGATGGTCTCCCCGATATCGTAGTGACTGACCTCGCCAGCCAGATGTACGCGCTCTACCGCAACGATGGCGACGGAACATTTACTTACGATAGTTACCCATCCGGAATCGGCCGTATGACCATGTTCCACTCCGGTTGGGGTGTGCGTTTTATTGATTATGACAATGACGGATGGAAGGATCTTCTGATCACTCAGGGGCACGACCTGGACACAATTCAGCTCACCGTTCCTAACCTTCGTTATCGCGAAACGATGCTACTGGCGCAAAATAACGGCAAAGGCTTTGTGGATGTCTCACCGGAAGCCGGAAGCATATTCCATCAAGCTTGGGTGGGAAGGGGCCTGGCGATCGGTGATATTGATAACGACGGCCGGCTGGATGCCGTGGTCTCCGGTAATGATGGAGGCTGCTATGTTCTACACAACTCAACCGAAACCCCGAACCATTGGTTAACGTTGCAACTGGTGGGGCACAAGAGCAATCGGGATGCGATCGGGGCGGAAGTGAAATTGACCACCGCGAAAGGCTCTCAAATGGCGACCGTGGCAACAGCCGGTAGCTATCTCTCTTCCAGTGACAAACGCGTCCACTTCGGTCTGGGAACAGAGGCAGTGGTTAGGGCGATCGAAATTCGTTGGCCTAGTGGAATTCGCCAAACGATCAAGAACGTTGCCGGAGATCAAAAGCTCAATGTCGATGAACCCTCGATGGGATCCTCGGGAGAGGGTCCTCGAAAATGACGCCGGGTCAGCAAATGACCTTCCTCTGCTTCAGGGTATCTTCGCACTGGGAACGATGGCCGTTCCGGCGCCTTCCGTCAGAGTATGGATCTGATCGACGCCTAAGTTATCGAAGTGTTCCACAAATCCACTGGGCCAGCGCACTTGCACGGCATCGATTTTGACCGCCGAGCCCAATCC
>DATNKA010000097.1:0-4133 GCA_035603655.1 Candidatus Acidiferrales bacterium
AATAAACAGACAATCGTCGCCAACCTGTACACCAACGGAAGCGGCATTGGACAAATCCGCAACGACTTCACCCAGGATACCTGGGAAGCCGGTATAACGCTCCAGTTAAACAACCTCACAACCATTCCCCCGTTTCAAAGCAGCAAGGCAGTGGTCGACGCGCTTTCGCGCTCCGGCCGCGCGACACTAATCGTGCCGGCCCAACCCTATGCGACGACGACGGAGCCGGTAGAAAGTACCGAATGGCTGAAGAGGAGTTCAAACTGGAAGGATGCCACGCGCACTGACGCACCGCCGCTGTACTGTGCCGATGGACCCGTGGAGAACCGAAATAGGACGGGTACGCCGCTGCCTCTCGGCGGGCAGAAGGGATCCGGACGCGGAAGCGATACCATCATCAATTTCACACCGCAAGACTACATCAAAACCTGCGCCCTGCCAGGTGGCAGGCCAGACGAAGTGTTGTTACACGAAATGGTGCACGCTCTCCGCATGGAGCTGGGGCTGAACCTCTGCCTGGGCATGGACGACGGCTATGACACCGTCGAGGAGTTCTATGCCATCCTCATCGCCAACATTTATCGCTCGGAATCGGTTACCGCGACCTGCGAGCCAACCACAATGGAAAGCAGATGCTGGCCGCACCCTTAACCGACGATGGCCAGTTTTATAAACAGTGGAAGGACAAAATAGACTCACTGATCCGTGAAATGCCGCCCTCTTTGAGTAACAGCATTGCCGCAGTTCCCTGTGCCTTCAATCCCATACGCCGAGCCAAGGCGGGGAAATGATCTGTACACGGCTCTGTGCGGCGCTGCGAAGTCGTACTAGGCTGCCCCAGCAGATTACGCGACAAAGCGGCTATCCGTCTGCAAATCGAACTGGGACCAGTGAATAGCGAACTGCCGCCGCCTATCGCGCTCGCGCCAGCACCAGTGTGATATCGTCCGGCTGCTCGTTGTCGCCAATCCAGTCATCGACTGCGGACGTGACCGCCTGACTGATCTGAATCAATGGAAGATGGCGGTTCGCGCTCACTAGGTCGATCAGCCGTTCCTCGCTGAATTCGCCGAATTCATTCTCCGGCTCGGTGACGCCATCGCTATAAGCTACAAAGATTTCCCCGGGATGCATCTGCACCGATCCCTCGTCATACGCCATGTTGTCGAACAAGCCGACAACCGTCCCCCCGGCTTCCAGACGGCGCACAGCGCCATCTTCGCCGATGAGGATTGGCGGCAGATGTCCTCCGTTGCTGTAGGTCAGTTGATGGGTGCGTCCGTCATAGATTCCGAGGAACAATGTCGCATACTTTTCCGGCGGAGTACTTTCATAGAGCTGATGATTGAGCAGGCCAAGCAAAGCGCCGGGTGAAACTTCGATACCTTCCGGCCAGGCAGCCATGATCCTGCCCGCACCCGCCACTGCGCCTACAGCCAATGGTTCGCGCATCTGCGGCAAACTTTCCACGCTGTAGGCCCGCACCGCCGAGTGGATGGTCGCCATCAGGAGCGCGGCCGAGATTCCTTTTCCACTGATGTCACCGACAGCCAGAATCAGCTTATGGGAGCTGGCAGTGAGGAAGTCGTAGTAGTCCCCACTCACCGTGCGCGCCGGTCGGCAGAAGCCATGCACTTCGAGAGACTCCAACTCCGAGACCTGCCGCGGAAACAACTGCGCCTGCACTTCCTGCGCAATGGCGAGTTCGCCTTCCAGTCGCTGTTTCTCCTTTTGCTCCTGAATCAGCTTCTCGATGGATTCCGTCATCGAGTTGAAGGAAAGCGAAAGCTGCGCCAACTGGTCGGCGGACTTCACCGGAATGCGATGGCTGAAGTCTCCCCGATCAACGTGCTTTGTGGCGTCGTAAAGGTGAGCCACCGCTCCGGTCACCGTGCTGGTCATTCGCGTGCCGATGATCAGCGCAACCAACTCAATCACGCCGAAGAAGATGAGAATCGCCAACAAGATATACTCGACGCCTCGCGCAATATCTCCCAGCGCCGCAAACAAGTGGGAATAAAGCACGGAAGGCCGCGTCCGCACTCTCACCAGGGCGCCTGCCCGCGCCAGGTCGCCGGTCTTCCAGTCCACAACCGGCAGGGGAGTGCCGAATGTGATTTCGCGATCCATCACGTCGGCTGGTGCGCCCAGCGAACCCACCGTGAACGTCGGACGGAAAGCCTGTTGGTTGTCCGTCGTGATGGGATCTGTCTTTCCAGCGCGCAGACCGCTACCGCTTTTACCCTTCTCAGGCTCAGCAAAAAGCCGGGTTTGAAAGCCACGGTCTTTTGCCGCACTGCTGTTCTGGTCATTCTGTCGTGAGTCGTCGAGCATAATGCCTGCGGAATAGACCGTGATTTCGCCCAAATTGGCCGCGATGTCCGCAACCAGATCTTTATCCAGAGGCTCGCCAGTGACCACCGTCAGTTTTTCCGATCCCACCACAAACACCGAGGCCACGCGCAAATACAATCCGTCGTTATCGCGAACAATTTCTTTGAAGGGCCGGCCCTCGCGAATCGCCTTGGCGTACTCGCCCTGGTCCTTGTTGAAGAAATCAGGAAAAGCCATCAACGCCGGATTCGGCTCCCCGCCGCTGAGCAGTAAGACCCGTGTCCCATGCCAGGCGCATACTCGCCGTCTTCCCCAGGCACGGTCGCGTTTTCGCAATCCAACCAACGACTCTGCAGTTGGGGCTTGACCCTTCTCGATGCGCGCCGCGAGCTCGTTACTGACCGCTGCGTTTACTGCCTGCATGCTGCGCAACTGTGAGTTAATTTCCGAAGTGACTACGAAACTGGCGAACTGCCCGGCAAAAAGGTAGATGGTGACAAGCGCCATCGTGACCAGAAGGGCCGCCGGGATCACACCGATGAACACGTAAGTAACGATCAGCCGATTGCGCAGGCGCCATAGCACGCGTCGCTTCAGTACACGAAACGCAAGAATGGCAAATAACAGGCTCGCGTCGAAAACAAGAAATTTGACCCAACCTCCGAGACTGTCGCCGGCAGCCGGAGCGAATAGAGTCAATAGCATTTCCAAAACGAAGAGTCCAAGCGCCAGACCAAGAGAATAGCAGGCTCCGCGCGCGATCCAGCCTTGGGGCCATAGGCCCGCCGTGAGTAATCTTGCGCGATTTTTCCAGTAAAACTCCCGCATTGATTCGACTCTGTGGTAAACGCAGTTAGCGGCACCGACTCCCGGGCCCTCATCCGCAAACCTCTAGATCTCCGGATATAGATCGAAGAACGCTTCCAGACTGGTGCGCAACTGTTTTTCGATTTCTTCTTTGCTGCCTTCGAGTACGTGCATGGTGATATGGGCTTCGCGTCCGTTAGTAAGTTTCACGGGAGCCTGCCCCACTTCAGCCACATCTTCTGACGGCAGCAACCGCATACCATAAACCAGCGTTAGATTCGCCATGATTGAATTCTAACCGTCTTCCGGGCGGGGTCAAAACGCCGGGCGCCGTTTTAAACTTTATGAAGTTTAAGCTTTTCGCAGGCATCATTTAGAATCCCGCAGTGAACCCAAAAACCATTTTTGTCCTGGCTGGTTTGTTTTTTATCCCTGCGATGGCGGCCCAGCAATCCCCGGAGACACCATCCACCCAGCCGCAAGTCAAAGTTAATGTTCTGAACGTGTGCACGCCCTCCGCCGAGGAGCAAAAAGAGATCGCCGGAGCGCTGGCGCGCATTCCCAAACAGCCGTTGTTCGGTCCCGACTTCGAAATTTCCCATGGTCTTTCGACGTTGACCGATGCGCCGAACTTCCTTCAGCCCGGACAGAGCACGCAAGTCTCTGGCGAGCCTTCGGTCGCCCGCTACGTACGCATCCGGCGCGAATTCGCCGTCCAGGCCTTGTTTTCGAGCGTACAGTACTCCTTCAGTAATGACGGACAGAATATGGTCGAAACTCTGGTGCTGCATGTGCGCGATCCGAAAGACCTCATCCAGGTATCGATGGAGGATAGCGCTTCGGCAATCAGCAGCGCCGCCGCGATGGTTGCCGCCAATACTCCTGTCAGCAGGATCCGGCTGGAACGTTTCGGAAAATCGTCAATCGCGCTGGCGCGCTGCAGTGGTTCGGAAAACGGACCGGCGCCGGACCAGAGCGCCTACGACCCGCTG
>DATNKA010000098.1:0-11500 GCA_035603655.1 Candidatus Acidiferrales bacterium
TCTGTCGGAGGGTTATAGCAGGTTCTTCTACTGCGCTTCCATTTTCCCTGTCGGACCGGGAACTGCAGTCGGAATGGGATTGAATTTTTTGCAAGGGGTACTATCGCTTGGGGCAAAGCGGGACAGCGAAAGGGCGGGCGAGGGAGGCCAGTAGGGTGGCCGATCTGGCGCGTTTTTTCCCGGAGGCGACGCCGGTGCGGATTCCCGTGCAGTTGACGCGCAGCAGTCCTGCCAGTGAAAGCCAGAAAGTGGGTGCGGTTGGCTTGACGGGGAGTGTCGCGCCGGAGGGTATTGAGCCTGGGAGCGTGACGCCTGCAACTGCAATCCCAGAGAGCACCGTGATTGAATTCGGGACATCGCGGGAAGTCCTGTTTGCCTGCACCATGGCGCTTGAGTTTGCCGACGTGTTGCGGCTGCGCAATTCCGACGGCTCCCTGGATACGGAAGCCTCGGTGGTGGCGGTGCAGTATCACCCTGGGGCGACGGTCGTGGCGGCGCGCTTTCTTAAAGCAGTTCCGAACTGGATCGTGAAATCATGACAGCATCTTCATCCTCATCCCCGCAGCCTGAATCGGCTGCTCCAGATTTTGCGGCGCAGTGGTCGAGTGCGCGCCGCCTTCATCCTATTTATGCTCAAGTGGCGCGCGAGTTTGTAATTGACGCCCCGACTTTCGCAGCGCTCGAGGAGCCGGTGGACGCGCCCGATCGCGAGACGGTGGAGCATGCGCAGAAGTGGCTGCACGACATGGATGAACGCATCCAGGTACACCAGCTGCGGCAATTTCTGCAGACCAGTTCGCTGGTGGACAACGACGGCCTGGTCGCGTTGTTACAGCACTTTCTCGGAAAAACCGCGCACACGGATTCCTCTCGCGACAAAATTGATTTCCTGCTGGTGCAATATTTCAGCCAGCTTGCGCCGAGCGAGCTTGACGACAACGGGGCAGACCTCGCTTACGTGGCGCAAGGACTTGAGCCGCTGTTGGGCAAGGTGGAATTAAAGGCTCCGGTGTGGTTGAACGCGCTGGATCGCGTGCTGGATTCCGCGTGGCGCTGCCGGTCGCTCGACGAATTACTGCACGGCGGGGTGCTTGAGCAGGGACGCAAGGCCAAGGCGCAGGCGGGCGATTTATTTTATTTGCCGATTGCGCTGGTGGCGTTCACCCGCTTTGGATATCTCATGCGCCGCGTGTTCTTTCGCCTGATGCTCACCGATCTCAACAACGTTCTGGACGGGCTGACTGAGTTAGAAGAACAAGGCGTGGAGACAATTGACTGTCGGCGGGCGCAATTCTCGGCGAAGGAGCCTATTGTCAGGCTGCGCATGATTTGCCAATCGTGGAAGGTGATGTTCCAGGCGGAGTATTCCTCAGGGCAGCCGCTGCGGATGCTGGTGGATCTGCGGGCGTCGGTGGACGCCGCTCTCGGCCGGGGTAGCGAAGCTGAAGGTGGAGAGAAGGCCGCGGAGGCCACGGCCGCCGCAAAGGCCGCGCCATCGAGGGCGGTAGCGGCAAAGAATGCTGCGCCGGCCGCGGGGGCGAGTGAAACGTCCGCGCCGGCAGATGCTGCACCGGAAGCGCCGGCGAAGCCGAAGGCCAAGTTCGCTGTGGCGAATGGGGATGCTCCCGAATTTGAAGTCTCGGGTACCGCGGCGGAGTGGAATCAGGATGAAGATTCACCGCCGGGGCGGAAGAAATAAGCTGAGTCGAGAGATGCAGGCCCCCGCGGCGGGCGGGGGAATCCGAACATAAGGAAGCGTGAAGTGGATCGTCCGACTGTACTGGTTATCTCCGATGATGTTGGGTTCTCGCGAACTCTGACCGCACGCTGGCAGACTGAACGCCACGTGCCCACGTTCACGGTACTCAGTGGAGATTTGTGGCCGCGCACGATCGAGGATTTCGAAGTTGCCATCGTTGGTCCGCTGCGTCGCGAGTTGTTGTCCATCATTATTGAACCGCTGCACGCGACGTCACAGCCGCTGTTTTGTGTGTGTGAGGATGCGCCGACGGCGAAACTGGTACGCGAAGGCTGGCCGCGGGCCTCGGTGCTGCGGTGCGATGAAAATTGGCTGGATGTGTTGATCCCAGCCGCGGGTCAAGCCGTGCACAGGGCCGCCGCCGAAGCGCGCGCGCGCGCTGCTGAACGGCAATGCGAGGCTCTGGAACGGGAGGCGATGCTGGGCCGATACATGCTGGAAATGCGGCATGGTTTGAACAACGCGCTAACCTCGCTGTTGGGAAATTCGGATCTGCTGCTGCTGGAACCGGGCAGTTTCTCGGCTCCGGCGCGCGGACAGATTGAAACCATTCGCAACATGACGCTGCGCATCCACGAGACCATGCAGCGTTTTTCGTCGTTGGAAAAAGAGATGAACGTTGTGGCTCTGCAGGCGGAACGTGATTCCGACAAAAGCCGTCTGGCGGCCGCTGCGGGCGCATGAAACCGGGGACGTTGTGGCCGGGAAGTTGCCGTAAATTGGATGGTCGGGAAAGTGCCGGGACAATAAATCCCTTTTCTCCTGGCAATGTGATGGTTTGATCGTTGTTAGGTGGGCAAGTTTTCGCCCCGCGCCGGGGAAAGGCACTATGCATAAGTCAATTGCGACCAGCACCATCCTAGAACACGAACTTTCCGAGTTGCGCCTGCTGGTCGAACGCCAGACGGGAGTCGTCCTGGATTGTCCCACTGGCGCGCTGGCGGCGCGCGTCGCTGATTTCATCGAGGCGCAGGAATTGGATTCATCCACCACGCTGATGGAGCGCTTGCGTTCTCCTGAGCAGGATCCTTCGATCCTGCCGGCGCTGCTGGACGGGCTGGTGAATACTAATACAGGATTTTTTCGTCATCCGGGAGCGCTCAATGCTTTGACGCGGCAGGTGCTGCCACAGCTATGCACTCGCAAATCCGCGGATAGCCCGGGGCCGATCCGCTTGTGGAGCGCAGGCTGCGCCACGGGAGAAGAGACTTACTCCATCGCGATGGCAGTATGTGACGCGATGAATCCGGTAAACGCGAATGTGGCGAATAACGGCAACGGATCAGGCAACGGCGCCGGCAAGATTGCACGAAACGGAGGTATCACCGACAGTTTTTCAGGCACAGGAGCACAATCGGCTCCCAAGCTGAGTTCGGGATGCTCGATTCACATCGTCGGTAGCGACTTGCTGCCGCGCAACATTGCAGCCGCGGATCGAGGGGTGTACCAGCAGTCGGCGCTGGAGGGCCTTCCGCCCGCAACGATTCGCAACTATTTTTCGAAGATCGGCACACCCGTGGTGGCCGCGATTGCGCTTCCCGACGACGCCGAGTTCGATACCGACTTTGCCGGTAAGTCTCAAGCGGTGGTTAGCGCGCACCTGCTGGTGAAGCCGCGCCTTCGCAGCCTGGTCACATTCAACTGCATGAACCTTGCGCGTCCCGGCTACATCGGTCGTTTTGACTGCATTTTCTGTATGGATGTCCTGCCGCATTTCTCGCGTGTCCAACGACTCGCGATACTCGAGCGCCTGCATCTCTACCTGGAACCCGGTGGATATCTTTTTCTGAGCCAGACCGAAAGGCTTTTGGCCTCGAATCTGAATTTTCGCCCGGAAACCTTCGACGGCTACACTTTCCACCGGAAGCCGCTGGCGGCCAGTGCGGCTTACGGACGGTAAGAAGCTTAGCGCAGTGGTCACAGAGGATCGCTGTCCTCCCACATTTCAAGCGAACAAGAACTCCTTCGTCCTTAACTCCTTAATCGTGTCCCTCAGCTTCGCCGCCTTCTCGAACTCAAACCGCTTGGCCGCCTCGCGCATGTCGCTCTCGAGTTTTACGATGTAGCTATCCAGTTCTTCCTGCGATTGGAATTCTGGCATGCCTGCAACCTCGCCGCCCGTCAGGTCGGTGTAATCGGCGGCGATGATTCCGGCCAGCGTCATATCGAGCGGTCGGACGATCGATTCCGGAGTGATTCCGTTTTCCAGGTTGTATGCGGTCTGGATCTCGCGGCGCCGCAAGGTTTCATCGATAGCTCGCTTCATGGAGTCGGTCATGCGGTCAGCGTAAAGAATCGCGCGGCCGCGCAGATGGCGGGCGCACCGGCCGATGGTCTGGATCAACGACCCCCAGGAGCGAAGGAAGCCTTCTTTATCCGCATCGAGAATCGCCACCAGCGATACTTCCGGCAAGTCGAGGCCCTCGCGCAGAAGATTGATGCCGATCAATACATCGAACTCGCCTTTGCGCAAATCGCGCAGAATCTTCACGCGCTCGAGCGTCTCGATTTCGGAATGCATATAACGGCATTTCACGCCCACTTCGGCATAATACTCAGCGAGGTCCTCGGCCATGCGCTTGGTTAGCGTCGTGACCAGGACGCGTTCGCCCTGCTCCACGCGGGCTCGAATCTCATGCAAAAGGTCGTCGATCTGACCTTTTACCGGGCGCACTTCGACCTCGGGATCAATTAAGCCCGTGGGCCGGATGATCTGCTCCACCACTACGCCCGCCGATTTCGTCAACTCATACGGACCGGGAGTCGCCGAGACATAAACCAGTTGATTCGTACGGTGGTCAAATTCCTCGAACGTTAGCGGACGGTTGTCCAGCGCCGAGGGCAGCCGGAAGCCATACTCAACTAGCGTTTCCTTGCGCGAACGGTCCCCGGCATACATGCCGCGCAACTGCGGAATGGTCTGATGCGATTCATCGACGAACAACAGATAGTCGCGTGGAAAATAATCCAGTAGGGTTGGCGGAGGTTCGCCTGGCATGCGTCCGGTGAAATGCCGCGAGTAATTTTCGATTCCGTGGCAGTAGCCCATGACCTTGATCATTTCCAAGTCAAACTTCACGCGCTGATGAACGCGCTGCGATTCGACCACGCGCCCTTGCTTTTCCAGTTCTACTTCCCACCAGGAGAGTTCTTTCTTGATCGATTCCACCGCCGCTGCTCGAGTTTCCTCCTTCATTACATAGTGCGTCTTTGGATAAATCGGCAGCCGCATATACTTCTGCTTCACCGTGCCAAACAGGGGATCAATCTGCGCCAGCGACTCAACCTGATCTCCCCACAATTCGATGCGGTAAGCCATGTCGTCATAAGTAGGGAAGACTTCGATCACGTCGCCGCGCACGCGAAATGTTCCGCGGCGGAACTCGCCGTTGGTGCGCTCGTAAAGGATGTCGACCAGCTTGGCCGTGATGTCTTCGCGCCTGATCTTCTGACCTTTTTCCAGAAACAGCATCATGCCGTAGTAAGCCTCAGGTGAGCCCAGGCCGTAGATGCAGCTCACCGACGCCACAATCAGAGCATCGCGGCGCTCAAATAAAGATCGGGTCGCCGAGAGGCGCAGCTTATCGAGTTCGTCATTGATGGTCGCTTCCTTTTCGATGAAGAGGTCGGCGGCGGGAACGTAGGCCTCGGGCTGGTAGTAGTCGTAATAAGAAACGAAATACTCGACCGCGTTGTGGGGGAAGAAATTCTTGAACTCGTGATAAAGCTGGGCCGCCAACGTCTTGTTATGCGCCATCACCAGCGCGGGACGGTTCACCGCCTCGATCACCTTGGCCATGGTGTAAGTCTTGCCAGAGCCTGTGACTCCCAGTAAAACCTGATGCTGCTCGCGGTCGTAGATGCCGCGCAGAAGAGATTCTATCGCGCGGCCCTGATCGCCCTGCGGCTTGTAGTCGGAAACGAGTTTGAAGTCCATGGAAGAAGTTCTTAGCCTTTAGCCACTCCTTGCGTGAAGTGGCAAGTCCAATGTGGGAACAGCCCCCTCGGCTGTCCATGGCGAGCAGAGCTCGGCTCTCTTCTCGCCAACGGGACACTGCCCACACAGAAAGCAATCTCGCGTGGTGAGAATCTTTCTATTATAACGCTGTCAATGAGCATCCCCAGCGCCAGTCCCGTGCCTACAACTCCGCCAGCGCCCGGTGCACCAGAGAGATGGAAATCGATCCTTCGCCGACGGCGGAGGCGACGCGTTTCACATTTCCGGCGCGAACATCGCCGACCGCAAAGACGCCGGGCAGGCTGGTCTCCAACATTTGCGGGGCGCGGGGAAGCGGCCAGTTGAAGCTACGGGAAAGGGGATCAAGATCCCGGCCGGTGAGGATGAAACCTCTGCTATCGAGCAGCACGCAGCCCTTCAACCAGTCGGTATGCGGCGAAGCCCCCGCCATGATGAAGACGTGCCGGATATTGTGGGTTGATGTCTCGCCCGTGTTCTTGTTCTGCCAGGTTACTTGCTCCAGCTGGGTGCCACCGGCGAGGCCGACGATCTCCGTGCAGTAATGCACTTCGATCGCGGGATTTTCTTCGATACGCTGGGTCAGGTAGCGGGACATCGTGTCCGACAACTGTGCCGAGCGCACCAGCATATGAACTTTACCCGTGGTTTGCGATAAATAAACGGCCGCTTGCCCAGCCGAGTTCCCGCCACCCACCACGATCACGTCATCTTTCCCGCACAACTGCGCCTCGATGTAGGTGGCTCCGTAATAAATACCCTGGCCTTCAAACTGGGTCAGGTTTTCGATCTTGGGTTTGTTGTACTGCGCGCCACTGGCGATGACCACGGTTCGCGTGCGAATGACTTGGCCGGAGTCCACGGTCAACTCGTAGGGGCGCCGATCGCAGTTCAATCGCGTTACGCGGTCGGCGATCAGCATCTTTGCGCCAAACTTTTGCGCTTGCGCAGCGGCGCGCCCGGCCAGTTCGTTTCCGGAAATTCCCATGGGGAAGCCCAGGTAGTTTTCGATCTTGGAACTTGATCCCGCCTGGCCGCCGGGAGAGTCGGCCTCAAACACCAGAACGTCGAGACCTTCCGATGCGGCATAGACGGCGGCACCTAAACCAGCTGGCCCTGCGCCGACAATCACCAGATCCCGCAGGTCCGATTGGGTGATCGGGGAATTGAGTCCGAGGCATCTGGTTAATTCCTGAATCGAAGGACTGCGCAGCACGGTGTGGTTGTTGCAGATGACGACGGGAATTTCTTCAATGGTGATATGGAACCGGTCGAGCAGTTCCTGCGCGCCGGTATCGGTGTCGAGATCGACGTAGGTGTGGGGGTGTGCATTGCGGGTGAGAAACTCGCGCAGACGCAGCGTCTGGGCGGAGTGGCGGGATCCCATCAATACGACGTTTCCCTGTCCACGGTTGATCAATGTTACCCGTCGCAGGATGAAGGCACGCATGAAGATTTCACTGAGCCCGGCATCTCGGGCTACCAGAGCCCGCAGATTTTCGCTGGTCATTTCCAGGAATTCACCGCTTGACGTGACCCGGCCGCGCGCCAGCGCGCGGCGGCCGGAAATCATCGTCATTTCCCCGGAAAACTGCCCAGCCTCATGTTTAACGATCAGGCGCTCGCCGTGCAGGTCAGGCTGCACGATTTCCATGCTTCCCGAGAGCAGCACGAAAAACGGGATGTCGCTGTCGCCCGGCTCAAACAAGATGTCGCCCGCTTTCACGTCTCGCACTTTGCTCAGCGGGCGGAGTCGGTTGATCTGTTCGGCTGTGAGAACTGGGAAAGCCTCACTACGAATGTCGGCGAATAGAGGGGTTAACTGGGTAGACATGCTTTCTCCCGCAAGAAACCAAACGATTGAGATTACTAGATGAGGCCGGCAGAGGTTGGGGTTCAGAGGGTGAACGGATTTGGGAGTATGCGCGCCGAACCGGCAATTCAGCCGGCCCAAGACCGCCGCTTATTTTTTCTGAACATCCTCGACAGCGAGGACCCTTGAAGTAGCGCGAAACTTCTTATAATCCCGGAAACTCTGCTCCAAATCGACGTTGAAGTTCTTAAGCAGGGCGAGGCGCACGTCGACTTTTACCGTAAGCTCTCGCGGCAGCCACACTTCTTGGTTCACCCGCGTTTGCTCCAGCATGAAGCGTGAACCCTTATGAATGCGAGCCATGAACAGTCCCCAGGAAATCGTATCCAGGCATTCGACGTCCATTTTGGCGAGTTGGAAATCACTCTTATCGATCCAGACTCGCCCGCGGAATTTCGTCAGAAACTTGGATTGTTTCATATGAGGCACGAAGCCCGGCCGCGGCTCGCCGTCGATTACCCAAGCCTCGCGTCCGCCTACAAGTTCCGTTCCCACGAGCTTAAAGTTGTAGGCATCTGCTACTTCGAGAACGAACTTGCGATCCTCTTCGCGACCTTTCTCCTCTTTTTCCTCGCGTTTCTTGCGGTCGTTTTCTGATTCATCCCTGCGTTTGTTGATGATCTTCTGAATTTTTTCTTCTTCCTTTGCCGCGTCCTTGGCGTCGAGTGGCTTATCGTCTTTTTCTGTCAGCCGTTGCACCTGCTCGCCGTAAAGCTCCATCACTTCGTAAGTCTTTGCTTCGGTTGACTTTATCCGTCCCTTGCCATCGAGTTTGTGTTCTTCGTCGCGTTCAATGTAGGTGTAATTGCGGAGCCTCTTGTCGTTTTCGATGTCCTTGTCGGCGACCACACGAAGAAGCCGGTGCATCTGCTCCTGCGAAAGCGCACCGTGAGCGTCGGGCTTCAGGTCGGGCAGGGATGTAATGTCCGGCGTTTCTGCGGAGTTGCTGGCAGCGGGAGCTTCGATAGACGGGCGTTGGTCCTGCTGACCGTGCGCCAGCCCAGAAGTTAGAAGCATGAAGAAAACGACGGCGCGATAACCCACGTAAGCATTTTAGCTTCTATCTTCCATCTTCGCCTATCTTCGCCGGTACAAAGCGGTACAAAGCAGGAGGCCTGAAGGTCGAGCCGGCGGGCGTGGGATGCAGAGACAAAAATTATACAAATTGATTACGAAATGGTGACAAGGTTGGCATGGCGTAAATTCTAACCTTGCTTGCGCTGCCGATGAGACTTGCAACTGAAGCTTTGGCGGACCGTCCCTCGCACTTCAACTACCAAGGAGAACTGACCATGTCCCGTTTTATAAGTCCTACCTTAGCGCTAACCTCCGCCCTCGGAGCGATGCTGATGTTTACCTCCAGCACGGCCGCTGCTCAATATCAACTCACAAACCTAAGTTCGAACCAAGTGAAAGCGGCTTTACACACCGATCCGCTTCTGGTGAATGGGTGGGGACTCGTGCATGCACCCGGCTCACCTTGGTGGGTCAGTGACAATAACTCCGGATGGTCGACCCTTTACAATGGCACCGGAGTGGCGCAAGGACTGAGGGTATTAATCCCCACGGCCGGAAACGGCCCAGACTCGCCAAAGGGAACGAACGGCCCTGGTTTGCCGACGGGCATTGTCTGGAACGCATCGACGACCATGGAATTCCAGGTCCAGGGATGGCCATCAATTTTCCTGTTTGCCACGTTGGATGGAACCATCAGCGGGTGGACGCCCCAGTCAAACATCAATCAGGCGATCATCGCGGTAGACACCTCGACCAATACAACTCCATCCGTATACACGGGGTTAGCGATCACAAACAAGGCGTCAGGAAACCTCTTGTACGCTGCCGATATGGCGAACAACAAGGTGGATGTGTTCGACGGAACCTTCACCCTGGTTAAGTCCTTTACCGACAGCACACTGCCCGCGGGCTTCGCGCCGTTCGGCATCCGCGACATAAATGGACTTGTCTATGTGACCTTTGCCAGCGTCAGCGGTGGGAGCGGCGGCTTCGTCGACGTATTCAAAGAAGATGGCACGCCTGTGACTCCGGGGAAGCCTTTGATTCAAGGGGCGCCGCTCAACCAGCCTTGGGGGATTACTGCGGCCCCGGGGGGGTTTGGACCGTTGAGCAATACGCTGCTGATCTCGAACAATACCAACACCGGGACCATCAATGCTTTCGACGGCACGACGGGGAAGTTCGTGGGAAGGCTTAAGGACACGACGGGCACCCCGATTACTATTGACCAACTTTGGGGAATTGATTTCGGCGATGGCGCGGGAAAGAACGGAGGGAAGAACCAGTTGTTCTTTACGGCTGGTCCGAGCGGCAATGTGGCGGGAACCTTCGGAGTAATCGCGTTTCAGTAAATTTGGCGGAGCATTGCGCGTATGGGCGGGACGATTAGTTTTTGAAATCGTCCCCGCCCGTACGGTTTTTGGAAGGGGTGAGGGCACTAGCGGCGGTTCTTCAACGCTTTGCCCAGGCACTCCGCTCGAAACAGCCGCTCGTCGGCGCGATGCAGTCGCTTTGACATAGCCGGGGTGATCAGCGGGTAATGCTTGATGTCGAACAGGTGATACACGATGAACCATACCGGCTTGTCGGTGGTCATCCAGTTCTGGGAATCGAAGCGTTTCAAATTGACCGGGACCGAAAATCGCCGCAACGTGCGCTCCCTCCTCAGGTTGAAGTAAATATTGAAATAACTCAAGGCCAACTCGCGCAGGGTACGATGGATGGGCTCGCGCCAGCGGCATCCGGTGTAGTTGGATTTCGCGACTGCACCCCAACATCTGTTCTCGCGAAAGATGGCGATCACATGATCGGTGTCGTGTTCAGCTTCAAAGTCAAGCAGCAGCGGAGGATATCCATTGGCCCGTAATGCCGCCGCGGCAAAGATTGCGCCTTCCAGGCAATGCGCCGTTTGCTCTGCTAAAACTCGTCGCGGAGACCATGCCGTATCCGCAAGGTGATACGGAACGTCGTCCAGAAACTGTTGAATGCCATGAGGGTCCTTCATGCTGCGCAGCTTGCGTAGTTCGGAAGCGGTGAACCCAGTCGAATCGCTCATCGTCGCATGAGTCTACACGAGGGCGCGGCCGCAGAATAAGCAGAAGGAATAGACATTTTTCAGGCAAGAACTTCGGCGAGTTCGTCAGGCGCGTCCACGAGTACGTCCGGGTGGCTTGCTTCCAACGTATGCGGAGCAAAACCGTAGCTCACGCCTACCGTCCACAGACCGGCATTGCGTCCGGTTTCGACGTCTACGTGGGAGTCGCCAACGATCGCAGTTTCTTCCGGACGTACGCCGTTTTCCTCGAGCAACTTGCGCGCGCCTTCTGGGTGGGGCTTCTTGGTGGCAAAACTATTTCCGCCATAGACCTGCGTAAAGAATGGGCCCAGACCGAGAGCGTCGACGATAGCACGAGACGGCACGACAGGTTTGTTCGAGAGCACCGCCAGCTTACGAAGAACGCGGTTTGATTCCCCAGGCTGATCGGCGTTGGGGCCTGGGCGAGATGAATTTTTAATTGCGCTGAGCGATTCATGAATGCCGGCGTACACCGTGGTGTGATCAAGCTTATGTTCGCGATAGTAAGACAGAAAAAACTGCAGCCCTTGGCGCACGATCGCTTCATCGACGGCCTCTCGTCCGAGAGCCCGCTGAATCAGAATCGGGGCGCCATCCCCCACGTAGCTAGCGATGACGTCATCGGGTAATGCAGGCCGTCCAATATGGCGCAGGGCCGCGTTGACTGAGTGCACCAAGTCGAGGCGCGAATCGATTAAAGTGCCGTCGAGATCGAAGATCACCAGGTTGATGTGGCGCGGGTTGAAGGCTCTTCGGAACTGGATCATCGGCTTCCAGAATAAAGCACGCGACCGTCGA
>DATNKA010000099.1:0-7254 GCA_035603655.1 Candidatus Acidiferrales bacterium
TTTGATTTTAAAGGTGAACTGTCATGTCCGCCCCTTCTGAAACACCCGTCACGGAACGCCAGATCCTGCTTGTTGGACCGTACGGGGTCCTTGGTACAGGTGTTATCGACGCCGTCGCAGAGAATCCAAAATGGGGGATCACCACAGCTGCACGCCGACCCGCGCCAACCTATCGGACTCAGGCCGCTCCGCCTCACATCAGCGTCGATCTCATGGACCGCGAGGGCACGACAAAGGCATTTTCGTCTCTTAATAAGGTGACCGATTTGGTCTTCGCTGCCTATGTCGAGAAACCCACCATGGCTGAAACTGTCGAGCCAAATGCCAGAATGTTGAAAAATACTTTCCACGCTCTCGCCGCTCGAGATGTGCCTCTTCAGCGCATCGTGCTTGCCGGTGGTGCCAAGTCGTACGGCTTCAGTCTTGGGGCGTTCAATGCTCCAGCGAAGGAGACGGAGTCTCGTCTCATTGCGCCGATCCACTACCACCAGCAAGAAGACATTGTGGCTGAATGGGCCGCTAAGAACGGAGCAAGCTGGACCGTCTTGCGTCCTCATCTAGTCATGGGACCAAGCCTGAACTCGCCAATGAACCTGGTTACCAGTCTCGCGACCTACGCTGCGATGACTCGCGAACTAGGGTTGCCCTTACGCTTTCCTGGCACCAAGGAGGGATGGAACACCCTCCAAGAGACAACTGACGCAGAATTGTTCGGCCGCGCGACTTTGTGGGCTCTAGGTGAACACAAAGCGCGAAATGAAATCTTCAACGTATCGAACGGGGATGTCTATCGCTGGAGGCAACTGTGGAATGAACTCGCCGCCTTCTACGATCTGCCAATCGCCGAGCCCCTTGCGATGTCTACTGTTTCCGAGATGAGCGAGAAGGCTCTTTTGTGGGATGCAATGGTTGCCCGCTATGGCCTGCATGCCACGCCCTACGACCAGATTGCAAACTGGGCGTTCGTGGACTGGATGCTTAACTTCCGGGAAGAAACAATCCTGAGCACAATCAAGATTCGCCAGGCGGGCTTTGCGGATTGCATCGACACACATCAGAGCTTTAGGCGACAGCTCAGCAGACTGCGCGATATGCGGATCGTCCCCTAGTGGGATCCGCTAGAGAGTACGAGAAGAATAAATGTCCAAGAAATTGAAAGGGCTCTGGGAACCTAGATCATGAAAGCGTTGACCACAAATCAGCTGTTCACGCCAATTCAAGTCGGACGCATGGAGTTGAAGCACCGCGTGGTGATGGGCCCGCTAACTCGTTCGCGGTCCGTTCAGCCGGGGAGTATTCCGGGTGACCTGATGCTTGAGTACTATTCGCAACGAGCGTCAGACGGTGGGCTCATAGTTTCTGAAGGCACTTCGATTTCGGTCGCAGGCGGCGGATGGTTCGGCGCCCCCGGCCTGTATTCGGAGGAGCAGGTTGCGGGGTGGAAGAGAATTACGGACGCCGTTCATCGGAAGCGTGGGCTCATGTTTTCCCAACTCTGGCATACAGGGCGTGCCGCGCATGTGGACTCGACGAACGGCGCAACCCCTGTCAGTTCTTCGGTCAACCCGGAGTATTGGCAGGATTCAACAATACAGGAGTCTACGCCCCATGGTTGGCGTCAGCCTTCGCCTCACCGCGCGCTCCTCACCACAGAAATCCCCGGCATTGTCGAGGATTATCGCAAAGCGGCCGATCACGCCGAAGCCGCCGGGTTTGATGGCGTTGAGCTTCACGCGGGTAACGGCTACCTGCCTGATCAATTTCTGCAGGATGGCGTCAACCGGCGAACCGATAGTTATGGCGGTTCGCTCAAAAATCGGTCTCGCTTCTTGCTTCAGGTGGTTGAAGCGATGGTTTCGGTGTGGGGCGGTAACCGCGTGGCTGTCCGCATCGCGCCGGGCGGCAGGTGGAATGGCATGTCAGATAGTGATCCAGAGGCATTGTTCGACTATGTCGCGAAGGAATTGAATCAATTCGGTCTGGCCTATCTGCACATCATCGAGCCGCGGGTAAGAGGAAATGTAGTCATCGCAGAGGGTCAGTATGCGATTGCCGCGGCACGGCTCCGAAAGATATTCAAAGGGAAAATCATCGCAGCCGGTGGCTTTGAACCCGAAACGGCTAAGGAAGTCGTAGAGAACGGAGATGCCGACCTGGTTGCCTTCGGGCGGCATTTCTTGGCGAATCCCGACCTGCCAAAGCGTATCCAGCTAGGGCTGCCTCTGAATGCGTACGATCGCAAGACGTTCTACACCTTCGACGCTCAGGGCTATACGGATTATCCGTTCTACGAACAGCGGTCGGAGTCGGTTGCTACGGCCGTCTGATGACGAATTGGATTGTGAGGGAAAATAAAATGTCCACGCTTCAAAACAAAACAGCACTGGTGACCGGGGCGTCACGCGGCATTGGCCGAGCGACAGCAGCGGCACTTGCTAGGGCCGGCGCGCACGTCCTGGTTCACTATGGCCACTCCGCGCAGGAAGCGGAATCTCTCGTCTCCGAGATCCAAGCGAAAGGCGGACGCGCAAATGCGATCTCGGCGGATCTAGCAACTCCGAACGGCGCTGCGCTGCTTGCCGAACAGGTGCGATCCATCGTGGGCGATCGATTGGATGTGCTTGTTCTCAACGCCGGAATCAGCAAGGCTGCGCGCATCGCAGATTACACGGTAGAGGATTTTGACAACCTCTTTGCGACAAACGTTCGAGGGCCATTCTTCCTGGTGCAGCAACTCCTGCCAGTTCTTGGAGAAGGCTCAAGCATCGTTGTTATCTCTTCCGCCACAGCCCGTACGGTAGCGGGCAAGCCCGGTTTGGAAAACCCTTCGGTTCTTGCCTACGCCTCTACCAAAGGAGCCCTTGAGACTCTGGTCAAGCACTGGGCTGCCATTCTCGGGCCCCGCGGCATACGCGTAAATGGAATCGCACCAGGAGTCATCGACACGGATATGTCGAATTTTACGAAGACAGAAGCGGGCCGCGAGGTCGCGCTGGAAATGCAGGCACTGAAGCGAATCGGCAAACCTGAAGACATCGCCGACGTAGTCGCTTTTGTGGCGTCCGATGGGGCGCGCTGGATCACAGGTGCGAGCATTCCAGTCGATGGCGGCTCGAAGCTGTAACTAGTACCGCGAGGAGCGCAATGGTGACAAAGACCAGCAAAGGCAAGGAGATCAGAATTCCTGGGCCTGACCATCCCATCACGGTTTCTCCGGCTGAGGGCAAGGTGCGTGTAACGGTCGCTGGGAGGATAGTCGCTGAATCGACGCGAACACTTCGCCTGGAGGAGAAGGGATATCCGCCTGTTTACTACTTGCCGCGTAACGATGCCGACATGTCGCTTCTCGTCCGGACCACGCACTACAGCTATTGTCCGTACAAGGGTGATTGTACCTACTACAGCATTCCCATCGGCGGATCGAAATCAGAATACGCCGTTTGGACATACGAAAAACCTTACGAGGCAGTCGCCGACATTAAAGAACACCTGGCGTTTTATCCCTCGCGGATCGATGCAATCGAAGTGATCTCCGAAGTATGAAAGGAATCAAGATGCCGAAGACTACACCCGAACAAAACAAGGCCGTCGTCTTGGAAGCGTTCGACACACTCTTTAACAAGCGCGATTATACGGCCGCAGAACGATTCTGGTCGCCGGACTACATCCAGCACAGCGATCATATCGCACCTGGCCGCGACGGTCTGTTCAATCTCATCAAGAGCCTTCCGCCAACGTTGAACTACGAACCGGGAGCGATCGTGGCAGAGGGAGACATCGTGATCGTCCACGGGCGGTTTAGCGGTTTCGGTGCTCCTGTGAATTGGATTGCCGCAGATATTGTGCGCATTCACAACGGAGCCCTCGTCGAGCATTGGGACGTCATTCAGGATGAAAAGACAGAAGAACAGTCGATAAGCAAGCGGCCCATGTTCGGAACTACATTCCCGACCTACGCTTGAAAAGAACAAGTCTCGACGGGTAGGTTTACGAATGACGATGGCCCATAATCAGGTCGGCCCTTGCATCGAGCTAGAGCGCTCTTTGCCAAGCGAAGTGGCTGCGATTTCGCCCTTCGTGGATAGGCTCATGCTCTTGTTCAGGAAGTGCGGCTGTGTTTCTGAGGGCGAGGGCGACGTTGAGATCGCATTGCGCGAAGCCCTCGCAAACGCGATCATTCACGGAAATCATGAGAACCCCGGAAAACACGTCCATGTTCGTTGCCGCTGTGAACCTAGTGAAATCTCAATCGTGGTAAAAGACGAGGGACGAGGATTTGACGCTAATAAGATAGCGGATCCGACTACTCCTGAGAATACCGGATCCGTTCATGGTCGTGGGATTTACATAATGAAAGCGCTGATGGATGAAGTGCGCTTCGAAGACGGTGGGGTTGTCGTTCATATGCGAAAGGCCGCGGGCCAAGCTGCCGGCAACGATCGACAAAGGAGCTCGCGGAAGTAGATAACTTCCGATTCCGATTCGAAAGCGATATTAGTGCATCTACTGGAGGAAACAATTATGTCTGCCATTATCCAAGCCAGCCCTCTCGAAAAGTTGTCACAAGAACCACAGCCAACCGGAGATTCGTGTGTCCTGATTATTTTTGGAGCTTCGGGCGATCTGACGAAACGGAAGCTGATCCCCGGTCTGTATAACCTCGCATGTGAGGGCTGCATGAACCCGCAGTTCGAAGTTCTCGGGATCGGCCGCACCCCGATGAGTTCTGAAGAGTTTCGCAAGAAGAGCGGGGAGGCAGCCGCCAAGTCGAAAGACACACGCGACTTCAGCGAGTCAGGATGGAAGGACTTTGAAGCGCAGCTGCACTACATGGCGGGTGACATCAACGATTCGAACTTCTATGCGCAGTTGCGGGTTCGCCTGGAGGCGATGGAGAAAAATGGTTCGAGCCCAAACCATTTGTTCTACGTATCTACTCCCGCGTCAGTAGCGGGACCCATCATTGAAGGGCTGGGAGCAGTAGGACTGAACCGTCGCGACAAAGGGTGGACGCGAATTGTTCTGGAAAAGCCCTTCGGGCGGGACCTGCAATCGGCGAACGCACTCAACGACATGGTGCACTGCGTATTCGATGAGAAAGCGGTGTACCGGATTGACCACTATCTTGGCAAAGAAACAGTGCAGAACATCCTCGTTTTCCGCTTCAGCAATTCGCTGTTCGAGCCGGTGTGGAACCGGAACTACATCGACTATGTGGAGATCACCGCTGCCGAAACGGTAGGTGTCGAAAACCGCGCGGCGTTTTATGAAGAGACGGGCGCCCTACGCGATATGGTGGCGAACCATCTGCTTCAGTTGCTTGCATTGACTGCGATGGAGCCGCCCATAGCGTTTGACGCCGACTCAGTGCGGGAGCAGAAGGTGCAGGTATTTCGATCCATCCGGCCGATGAGTGTCGAGGACGTCGCGCGATTCACCGTTCGAGGGCAGTATGGTTCCGGGGTGATTGACGGGAAACCGGCACCGGGATATCGGCAAGAACCAGGCGTGAATCCCAACTCCACCACCGAGACCTACGCAGCTGTAAGGTTGCAAATTGAGAACTGGCGTTGGGCGGGTGTTCCTTTCTACATCCGGACCGGGAAGCGTCTTGCCCGAAATGTGACCGAGATCCGCGTGCATCTCAAACCGACGCCGCAGGCATTGTTTGCGAACACGTCGTCGGGCATTGATCCGAATGTCATAACAATCAGCATCCAGCCGGACGAGGGAATCTCGATCGCGTTCGACGCGAAGCGGCCGGGAACACAAGTGCGAACGGTGACGGTTCAGGCCAACTTCTCGTATCAAGCGAGTTTTGGGTCAAAGGGGCCGGTCGCGTATGAAACTCTGCTGCTCGATTCGATGCGTGGCGATGCAACGCTATTTACGCGTCGAGACGAAGTAGAGGCCGAGTGGCGGGTGATTACACCGATTGAAGAAGCGTGGGCGCACTTGCCGGCACCGGACTTCCCCAACTATGCTGCGGGCAGCGACGGGCCAATCTCGTGGCATGAACTGCTCGGAATCAGCGGCAATACAGCCGGACGGGCCATCGGTTATGGTAAATAGTCTGGGTTCGTGAACAGCCGCACTTAGAGCAGCAAGCGATCCCACGTGCCGCCATACCTAATTTCACGAACCATTTCTCTGTCGTAAATACTCTGAGGGAATCCGGGTTCGATTCGGCTTGCTCCATTGAGGGATTTCAATTGTTCGGCGGGGAGTTCCAGATCCAAACTGGCAAGATTATCCTGGAGTTGAGATACCTTCCGCGCTCCGATGATCGGGATTACTGGCACGGTTTGGTAGCGCAACCAGGCGAGTGCGACTTGCGCCATGCTGCGACCGGTTTGTTCGGAAACCGACTTTACAGCCGATATCATCAGCGCCGCGCGTTGTTCCCTCTCAGGATAGAAGGCTCTCACTCCCTCATTGGTCATCCGCCCGCCGTCGGGCTTGCCTTCGCCGTGATATTTCCCGGTTAGAAATCCACCCGCCAGAGGAGAGAAAGCCAGAACCCCCAAGTTCAAAGCTTTGGCCATGGGAATCAGTTCGCGCTCGACCGTCCGCTCAATCAGGCTGTACTCGAGCTGCAGCCCGATAAACTGTGTCCAGCCTCGAAGCTTCGCCAGAGTATTTGCCTGGGCGACCCACCAGGCGGGAGCGTCCGAGATGCCGGCGTAGAGAATCTTTCCCTGGCGAACGAGATCGTCCAGGCCGCGCATCACTTCTTCCACAGGCGTGATCCCGTCCCAGATGTGCACCCAGTACAGATCGATGTAGTCGGTTTGCAATCGCTTCAAACTCGCTTCCACTGCTTGCATCATGCTCTTGCGATGATTGCCCGCCGCATTCGGATCATTGCCTGGCGCAGCGTTGGAGTATTTCGTGGCTAATACAACGCTCTGGCGATGGCCCTGCATGAACTCACCCAGGAATTTCTCGCTCGTGCCATTAGTGTAGAAATTCGCCGTGTCTATGAAGTTTCCGCCTGCCTCGCGGTAGGTCTCATAGACTTTCTGCGCTTCAGCCTTTGGTGATCCCCATCCCCACTCGTCTCCGAAAGTCATCGTGCCTAGCGACGCTTCGGAGACCCGCAGTCCGCTCTTGCCGAGTAATCTGTATTTCATGATCGTGCTCCCCATGATTCAGCAACTCAGGAATCGATTCCACTCTTTGCGATTTGCAATCGGCTGTCGAATTGTCCATCTTCAAAAACCGTTGATACCGTGAGATGCCGCCATTTCTCGG
>DATNKA010000100.1:0-3060 GCA_035603655.1 Candidatus Acidiferrales bacterium
TCGTCTTTCTATCCGCCGTTCTGAGCGGTCAAGCGTACGCTGTTGCGATTCAATCGCAACCCACGTCGCCCGGCTCGGGTTTGACTGAGACCTGTACCCTCACTTCTGGAGCTGGGACGGTGGCTGCGGCCGACGTCGAAACCATCGCGGTCAACTGTGCCACCGCCGCTCTAGTACCGGGAGGAACTACTCTGGTGACATCCGATGGCAACACTCTGAGTTTGTTCAAAGTGTCGTCGACTTGGGGAACCGCAGGCGCAGCTCCGGCGCCCTTTCAAACTATAGCTACGCCCAACATTACTGGGCTGGCGGCCGATCCTGCCGGAACCATTTATTACACCGCAAATAGGGGGGCCCCTGGTTCGGATGCGACGTTTTACGTCTGCCCGGCGCCGGCGTCCGGCCAACCGTACGCCTGCAGTCCTGCGACTAATGCGAGCCTAATCTCCGGTGGCAAGTTGCTGTCATTCGATCCGGTTTCCGGTTATCTGCTGGCTGCGAAAATCACACCAACCGGCACGACGATCGTAGAATTTCCCGCGGGAGAGGGTCCGAACGATTCGAACCAACTGCTCATTTATGCTTCCGCCGGCACTCCAGCCTCTGTCGATGCTCAGGTGAGTTGGAAGGGAAACGAAGAGGATTTGTATGTCACCGAAGTTCCGGGCGGCAGCACGTTTGGATTGGGGGTCAAGGCATTTGCCTGTGCCGTCGCGTGCACGCCAGGCACGCAACTCGACATCACACAGTCCGTGCTCACTGCGGTAGGGGTGCCAGCCCTGATGTCCGGAGCGCTCGGGAGCGTAAATGGATATACGATTTTCGGACTCGCTAACGCCTACGGTCAAGCCGCAGCGCCGTCTGCCCTGCCTATCGCAATAGCGTGTCCTGGGGAGCTGTTCCCCGTAGTGAATCCAAGTTATTTCTATCAATATTTTTGTGACGCGCCTATCACCAACGCCGTTTCATTTCCGGCGTTGGCAGGCGGATTGAACCCCTTTATTTCTACAGCGGGGCTCGCCGTGGATGCGGCCAATCGCATTTACGAAGCTGTAGGTCTCACGAATCAAGGACAGCCGATCACTCCGTCCCTGCTCGACGGCTATTCGTTCTTCGGCTTCCAGGCCTACTCGCCGGCATCCTTTGGTTGTTCGGTCACTCCAGCGACTTGTCCAGTCAACCTGCTGCCTTCCCTACCAATTAGCACAAGTGGAGCGTCGGGACCCTATCTACTCGCAATGTCAGCCAATTGCCAACAGATGCCCGGTAGCACAGCCACTTACTGCGGCACTTTCAAGGTTACATGGACCAATCAGAGTGGCTCAAGCACAACGGTCAGCTTGGACGGTCAGTTCTCGATATCGACCGTGTCAATCAGCCAGTCTGTTGGCGAGCCGGGAACGGGCAATCTTCTATGCCAGATCACGATCCTCGGCGGCCCTCTTGCACCGACCACCGTGTACTGTGACTCGACTTCGTATTACACCGCGGCGGGGGCGCTGTTCGTAAGAGCGTTGGACGGACAGATCAATCTCAACGGCACGATAGCGAATGGAGCAATCTCGGGCACCACAACTGGTACGAGGTATCTCAATACAACTGGAACCGGAACAGGGGCATTTGCAGGTACAGCTACATTGCAGTGAGAGGGCGACATCTGTTCATCAAGACCGTACGACCGGCTTTTGATTTTTGGCATATATGATTACGCCCAGGAAACCATTGTGGTCGGTAATCTCTAAATATACCGACTGGAAACCCGAACGATAGAATTTTTTTAATAAAGCGTTGAGCGGGTAGTGATTCATTTGCATGGGCGGGTCGCTGACCGATCGCCGTAAAGCAAGTTGAAGTATTGAATGGGCGAGGGGAATATTGTTTCTTGCCCAAAACCCAATCTTCTTCAGAACACTGGCATTTCTCTCAAAGGTAACGTGCAACACAACACACCCGTCCGGCGAAAGCGATGACAAGAGACGGTCGATAGTCTTCAAACCCTGCCTCACCGGTATGTGCTGAAATACAATGAACGAATGAAGAAGGTCAATGTCTCGAAGCATTTTCAGCCCGGAGTCGAGTTCCGCGAACTGTGCGTTGCTCACGTTAAATCGAATACAGTTCTCGGTCGCCTCCCTAAGCATCGAAGGCGCAACGTCAATGCCTATGACCTTTTCACAACGCTTTGAAAGCGGAATTGTCAGCCTTCCCGTCCCACACCCGAAGTCGACCACCTTTTTTGGCGCAAATAACGGATCCAGTTTGCTCTCGATCGTCGAAAATACATGGTCGATATGCAATCGACCAGACTCGAAGAAGGCCGCCAGCGCTTCATCTGAGATATTCTCTTTTCGCAATCCTTCAGTCGATACGACCGCATAATAAGGATTTTCGTCGCCCCACTTTTTCCACGCTTTCTTCGAGTTCAACATAGTGATCCTTATCATTCAGGGAAACTGCATTCAGTTGCATTTATGCCGGAACACCCGTCCATATATTCAGACCTCTCAAGTTCGTGCATAGTTGCAGGGAATGGATCGCGGTGTCATTAAATTCGGCTGACCATCGAGGCCCAAGATGATTGTATTTGCAGACCTTCGATGGCCGGATAAGACGGGAATAGGAGTCGTTAAGCAAGAGGTTCTGCGAAGAGCTCCAAAGTCCGTGGAAATTATAGACCTGAAGGTTAAGGGATCGATAGGTAGCCCGTATTCCCCAATCGCCATATCCAAGGCTCTGTCTGGCCGCCACGCAGCACATGGTGTTTTTTGGAGCCCGGGTTTCGTACCGCCGGCATACTCCAGAATCCCTTCTATCGTTACCGTTCATGATCTTACACATTTGCATTTTTACTCACGATTTCACACTGCTTATTACAATTGGATCTTTCGCAGGCTCTACCGCAAATGCGCAAACGTAGTTTGCGTGTCGGAATATACGAGTCAAGAGTTTGCCGAGTGGTCTGGCATTCCAAGAAATAAAGTCGCTACGATTCATAATGGCGTTTCCGACGCTTTCCGCGATGCCAAATCAATTCCCCATTTTTCGTTCCCGTATGTCCTT
>DATNKA010000101.1:0-14909 GCA_035603655.1 Candidatus Acidiferrales bacterium
GGAATCAACACTGCCCACCCGAATTTGCTGAACTGCGTATCCGACGCAATTGCGGACGTCGTCCGCCTCGTGCTGATCGCAGGTATTCGACGATTCCGTCATCAGAATGCGCACGTACTGCGTGACCACGGGCGCGTCGGACAGCTTGATGTTAAGCGTCCCGCCTTTAGCGTTTCTTATTACGCCCGCGGAGAAAGTCTTCCACTCGCCCTGCGGACCCAAATCGAAGTCGAGGGCACGCTTGCCCACCCAGTACTCCACCTGATAGGCCGTAGCATACGGGCTCGCCCACGCGATGCGGATCGCATTTGCCGGTGCTTCGGCCCCCAGATCTACGACCACCCATTGCGGGTGCAGAGCATCGCTTTCGCCGGTGAACTTGCTGGTGAGATAGGGATTGCTCTTCCAATAGCTGAGATTGGGACCTCGTAGTGGGCGGTCGCCGCTGGTCGAAAAGCCGCGGTGCGGCAACGCGTAAGAAAGGATGTAGCGCAGCGGCTCCTTGAGCTCGGTGCTTCCGGTAAAGTATCCGCTTTTGTGCGCAGGATCGCTCCAGGTGCCATTCTCGGTCCAGTGCCAAGCGGCCATACGGAGCTCGGAATTGTTGCGATACGTGATCGGTCCCCAACCAGCCGACAGCGACTCTTGAATGATGTGTGGGCTGTAAACCTTATCGATGCCATCATGCGACAAGACATCAATGGAGCTGCCGAGAGCGCTATCTGGATCAAAGGAGTTGATGGCATGTCCGGGCGTCGCATCGACATGGACGGTGGCCACGCGCGGTTCCGCGAGGTTTGCCGATTGGGCCGTCGCCGAGGCGATGTGCGCGAGAATAGCAAAAATAGCGATTGCAACAGCAGATTTTCTCCGCAGTTTGCCAGCAGTCATTCGACCGAGGGTCACGTTCGTAGAGAAAAGCCGCATCGAATTCCCGAGAATTATCGAAAAGACTTCTACGCTGTAATGCGAGGACTGGCTTTCTTGAGCGCCAGTTCGCGCGCCGAATGAACCGCCTGCACCATTTCACGAGCTGCTTGCGTGATCATCGCCAGATTCCCAGCGCGCAGGGCGGCGGCGTTCACCAGGTCCCCACCCACCCCCAGAGCAAAGGCTCCGGCTGCGATGTAGTCCGCAGCGTTCGCAGCATTCACTCCCCCCGTTGGAATTAAGGCGGCATGGGGAAAGGGGGCTTTTAGGGACTGCAGATACCTGGAACCGCCTACGTTTCCGCAAGGAAAAATCTTGACCAGCCTCGCGCCATTGTCGGTGGCATGCATGAGTTCGGTTGGAGTCAGCGCTCCGGGGATTGCCAGTTTCGCGGCGGCCAGGGCCACGGACAGCACGTCGATCGAGAGGCCGGGACTCACAATGAACTCCGCGCCGGCTCGAATACATGCCTCCGCCTGTTCCGCGGTTGTTACCGTGCCCGCCCCCACGAGCGCCATTTTGCCGTATTCGCGTACCAGGTGACGGATCAACGATGTCGCGTTGGGCACGGTCATGGTTATCTCGAGAATCGGAATGCCGCCCGCGCAGATAGCTTCCACCGCTCGGGTCGCGTCGTCTACGGTCGCAGCTCGCACCACGGGAATGATGCCAATCTCGCCGATCCTGAGAATCACGTCCTCGATGGTCATAGGGTCGTCTCGTGCTCGGTTCGTTCCAATGTTTCAGCGTGCAATGCGGGCTGTTTGCGCTTTCATCGCTTGCAACACCTCTGCCAGCGTAGCCATCGTAGTATCGCCCGGCGTGGTCATGGCAAGCGCGCCGTGGGCTGCGCCGCACTCGACAGACCATTGCGGATCTTTCCCGGATAGAAATCCATAAATCAGACCGGAGGCAAAGGAGTCTCCTCCGCCGACCCGATCGTAAATTTCCAAATTCTCGCGCACCCGAGCTTCGTAGAAGTCACCATCGTAGTAGCACATCGCTCCCCAGTCGTTCAGGGTCGCTGTGGTCGCGTCTCGTAAAGTCGTGGCAATCAGGGCGAGCGTGGGAAAATCCTGCATCACTTTCTTGATCATCCTTTGGAAGCTGGCAGGATCGAGCCCTGAGTGGTCTTGGTCGAGACCCGCTACCTCAAAGCCCAGGGCGGAGGTGAAGTCTTCCTCATTTCCCAGCATTACATCTACGAGCGGTGCCAGACGCCGGTTGGTCTCCTGAGCTTTGGATTTTCCTCCGATCGACTTCCACAGCGATGGTCGGTAATTCAGGTCGTAGGAGACGATCGCGCCGGAACGCTTCGCTTCTACCATGGCTTCCTGAGCGACAAGCGGTGCGGCCTCGGAAAGCCCGCAAAAAATTCCGCCCGTGTGAAACCAGCGTGCTCCGTCCTTGCGGAATACTTGCTCCCAATCGATCTCGCCGGGCTGCACTTGCGAAATAGCCGTATGACCTCGATCCGAACATCCCAGAGGCGCGCGCACTCCGAAGCCTCTCTCGGTAAAATTCAATCCGTTGCGCACGGTGCGGCCTATCCCGTCAAAAGCCGTCCAGCGGACATATTTCTGACCAACGCCTCCCTGCAGCATGAGATCTTCGACGAGTCGTCCAACCGGATTGTCCGCGATGGCAGTCACGATGGCTGTCTCCAAGCCGAAGCAGCGTCTCAGGCCGCGGGCAACGTTGTATTCGCCACCACCCTCCCAAACGCGGAAATGACGCGTCGTGGAGATGCGTTCATCACCCGGATCAAGGCGCAGCATGACCTCTCCGAGGCTGACCAGGTCCCACATGCAGCTACTCTTCGACTTGATGTTCAGTTTCGCCATGATTGCGAAATAATCTTCACGAACTTGCCCGCGTCACAGTAGGTCCTGTGGATGTTTGATCTGCCATACCTGTAGAACTCTGGTGCTGTACCTCGCCTGCATCCGCCGACTGAACCGTGAGTAGTCGTAATGGATTCACCGCCAGCCAGCTCACCGCACCTACGAGACACAAGGCAGCGGCCACGAGAAACGAAGTCGTCCAGCCGAATCGGGCTGCGATCCAGGGCGTTAGAGACGTCGTGAGTGCCGCTCCCATCTGGTTCCCCATATTCATGAAGCCCGACACTGAACCCGAGGATGCGCCCGCAATGTCGGCCGTCACCGACCAGAATGAACTCTGGGAGAGATACAGGGCACCCGCTCCGACGGCGAGTACAACGCTGGCCAGCCGGGCGCTGTGAACTTGCGAGCCGAAAGCGATGAATATCCCGGCAACAGCAATTGCGATCGCCGCGAGAGCGCAGCGTCCGACTCGCGGCCCTTGCCATTTGGTGAGCCAATCGTTGATCGCCCCTCCCAAAAGGCAGCAAACTAACATGGCAAGAAACGGCAACATTGTGTAAAACGCGCTCGCTTTCAAGTCCAGGCCTCGCACTTTGGCGAGATAGCGGTAGAACCAGCTAAAGAATATCCAGGCTACGTAGCCGTAACAAAAGTAGCTGAGAGTGATGGCCCAGACTTCCTTGCTTTGCAGAACCCGCCCCCACGGCACGAGCGCTTTCGAAGCATTGCTCGCTTCCGCTTGCGTCAGCCCGGAGCGAATCAACTCCAACTCGGAAGCGGACACACCGGCATGCTCAGCCGGAGTGTCGCGAGCCGTGAGGAACCACACGGCTCCCGCCGCGAATCCGATGATGGAGCAAACCCAGAACGACGACCTCCACCCGTAGTGAACCATTATGTAAGTAATGATCAACGGCGTAAGGCCGGCGCCGGCTCCTACACCGGCGAAGATCCAGCCATTCGCAATACCGCGTTCCGCTGTCGGAATCCAGCGCGCAATGAATTGATTGGCAGAAGGATAGATGACCGCCTCGCCGGCACCCAGAAGGAAGCGGACAGCAACGAAAACGAAGACCGCGCCTGCAATGTTGGCGGGGACGAGCGCAGTCAGCGCTGTGAAGATTCCCCACCATGCCACGCCGCCGGCCAGCACCAGCCGAGGTCCGAAGCGGTCAGCCAGCCTGCCGCCAACGGTTTGGAAAAGTGCATAACCCACCAGCATTGCACTGAACACTTTTCCCAGCTGTACATCGCTGAGATGGTAGGACTCGGCGATTGATCCACCGGCAATGGAAATGTTTACTCGATCGAGATAAGACACGGCGCTGAGAATGAATAGCCAGAACACCAGAAACCAGCGCACATGGCTCGTGGTGCCGCTGATCACGGCCGATTCCTTTGTTCAGGGGGCAGATGGTGCCTCAATAAAAGGCCGCTCTGGACTGCATTGCGGGTGGTGAGCCTCAAGGTTCTCCTAAGTCCATCTCAGACGTGCGCCTGCTCTTTTAAGCCGCGTGATCGCGAAGAACCCGCGAAAGTTGCTCGGCCACGATTTTGTCTTCGCCGGGTTGCAGCATGAACGAGTTCATCGCGAGCCCCGGTCGTCCTTCGCCGGCGCCGATCACAATGGATGGCTTGGAACTGCGCAACAGCCCTGAAGCCTGTTGGGGCGTCAATGAAATGCGGGAAGCGTCCCACGTAATGCTCATGTGCGGCACGTGATTGGCAATGTCCGGAACAAAGAACGACGTGCTGACGCTTGGGACTTTCGTGATTTCGCGCGAGATAGCTTCCAGGCGCGCCTGCCACTCTTTGGCCAGTGCCTCATGGTCTTCTGCAAGAAACAGTTCCAGCGCCTTCACCATTCCTACGATTTCTTCTTTTCCCACCTTCTGGCTGCGGCCTAATGTGTCCTCATGCGGACTGTTGTTCAAAAGCGCATTCGCCACCATGTCGTTACGTCCGATCAACATTCCGGCGCACTGCGGCCCGCGAATCGCTTTGCCCCCGCTAAAAGTCACCAGGTCGTACCCCATGTTGGTATAGTCCCAAAGGTGGGACACCGGCGGCGTGTCGGCGGCGGCGTCGTTCATGCAGGGAATGTTATATTGCTTCGCCAGCTTGACCCACTCGTCCACTTTGATCTGTCCCGCGGCGTTGGCGAAATTGGAGAAATGCATCATTGCCGTACGATCGTTAACTGCGGCTCGCAATTGGTCTTGGGTTTCAATCTCGATGAGCTTGATACCTGTGGATCGCAGCTGGTGATCAAACGGGTTGCGATGCGATTTTTGGATGATTACTTCCGACTTCATACCCGTCAGATCCGGCAATTGCCGGATCAAGGCTTCGTTGCCGGCAGTCAAAATTCCTGCCAGTCCCGATTGAATCGCCGCTGCAGCGCCCGAGGTCACCAGTGCGGTGTATCCATCCGGTAACTTGAGCATCTCTGAGATCCGTTTGCCGGCGGCGACTTCCAACTCCGGGACGCTGACAAAGTAGCGTCCGGCCGTCGTCATCACAGCTTCGAGTTCCGGGTGGGGAAGAGACCCTCCCAGCATGGTCATGGTTCCCTCGCAGTTAATCACCGTCGTGACCCCGAGTTCCTCGTACGGATTGCCGCTCTGTCCAAATCCGTGCACCCGTGCGCTTGCGCGAGCGGCGGCGCGATTTGAAGAGAGCAGGTTGCACGGCGCGAGAATTGAGGTTGCAATTACTCCCACGCTGCCGAGAAAACTCCGCCGGTTCCACTTCGAAGTCAGTCGCATGAACGAAACTCCCTCGCAATTCATTTACTGTTGACTGCGGCAATGCAGTTGATTTCGACGAGCGAGTCTCCCGGCAGGGCAGCGACAGCAACGGTCGTGCGCGCTGGGCCGCCGTGGGGAAAATATGTCGAGAACACTTTATGCATTCCATCCCAGTGTTCAATTTTCACCAGATAGACATTCAGCTGAAGAATGCTGTCCATGGATCCCCCGCCAATTTCCACGTGCTTTTTTACTTTATCCATGACCATGCTGGTGTGAGATTCAATCGTCCATTCCTTAGCATCTCGAGTGTCGTGGGCGCCTTGCCCGGCGACATAAATCAATCCGTTATGGACAATCACCGGCATGATGACGTCTTTTTCGCTGCCCGGTTTGCCCTCGCTATTCAGCTTGCGGATTCCGCCCGCGGCCTGTGCGGCCGGACCCTGAGCTGATGCCCGGTCGGACAACATGGCGGCGGTGGCAGCCAAAGCGGAAAGCACGGAAGCGAAACGCACAGCAAAAGTTCGGCGAGAAAAAGTAATATCCATAAACTCCCTCCTTACTACTTAATTATTTCGCTTTCAAGATCGCCGCGATCAGGGCAGCGCAAAACTGAAAACGTCACTCCCGGCGGCAATCGCTACATACTGTTTTCCGGCTACCGCGTAGCTCATAGGAGACGCGCTCATATCTTGCCCCGTATTGAAGTGCCACAGCGGTTTACCGGTTCGTGCGTCTGCGGCTTCAAACGAGCCTGCGTCGTCCCCGAAAAAGACCAGGCCGCCAGCGGTTGCCATCGTCCCGCCCGAGGAGCGACCGGCACCTACTTGCGGATATTTCCAGGCAATCGAATTAGTGTCCAGGTTGAATGCGATCAGAAGCTTCTGAGAAGTTTCGCTCGGAATGCGTTTTACTCCGGTCGAGTAATAGCCTTGACCTTCCTGGAAAGTCTGCGGTTTTAGAAAATAGGTTTCGCATTCCTCCAGCGCCATGAAATAGACGGAATGACTGGACTCGCTGTAAGAGGGCGCGAACCAGTTGGTCGCTCCCGAGTAGCCGGGGCAAACCCGTGTACCTCGCGCTGTCGGCTCGATCCCGCTTCGAGTGGGCCTTCCTTGCGCATCGATTCCGCGCGCCCAATTCAACTTTTCAACGAACGGAATTGCTGAAAGAAATTTACCGTTTGTGCGATCGAGCACGTAGACATAGCCATTGCGGTTTGCCTGCACGAGAAGTTTTCGGTGTGCGCCCATATACAGGGCATCGACAAGAATTGGAGTCTCGACCGCGTCGAAGTCGAACAGATCATGTGGCGTGAATTGGAAATACCATTTCAGTTTTCCGGTATCAGGATCCAGGGCCAGGACACAGTCTGTGTAAAGATCGTCTCCCGGACGCACGGCGCCTTCGAAGTCCGGCGCCGGGTTGCTGGTGCCCCAGTAAATCAGGTTGAGTTGGGGATCGTAGGTTCCGGGCATCCATGTGGTGCCACCACCATGCAAATACAGTTTTCCTGGCCAGCTTTCGGAGCCGAATTCACCCGGACCGGGTAGCGTCCAGAATCGCCAGGCTAGCTTGCCGGTCAATGCATCGTAGGCAGCAACAAAACCCCGAACACCGTCATCGCCGCCCGAGGTCCCCACTAACACCTTGTCTTTGACCACGAGCGGCGCGCTCGTGGCACCGTAATTCTTGTTCCAATTGGCGTAAGCTACGTCCCAGATGAGATTACCGGAGCGCACATCCAGGCAGAGCAGATGCGCATTATCTGTTTCCATGTAGACCCGGTTACGCCACACTCCGACGCCGCGGTTGATGTGCCCGGATGCGTCGTCGATTAAGCCGTCCGAGATCGGCCACGCATGGCGCCAAACCACTCTCCCGGTACTCGCGTCAAGCGCCGCGGCATCGTTTGCCGCGGTCACCAACATCATTCCGTTTACTACAACCGGAGTGACCTCAAGCCGACGGGTGTTGCGCGCGTGAAAAACCCACTGCGCGCGTAGCCCCGCTAGATTGCCCGGGTTGATTGCAGAAAGGCTGCTAAATCGGCGTCCCGAATAGTCTCCGTTATAGGAGATCCAATTGGCCGCCGGAGGCTGAACCAGAAGATCTTCAGAAGTTACATCGATCGCCGTCGGCATAGCGACGGGAGTCTTATCGCCAGCCAACGCTGTCAAGCAGGTGAGAACGACGGAGATCAGCACTGCCATCCGCATCCTACGAGTCCTTCCGCGCTTCCGCGATTTTGGCCTCACCCAAACTAGCGCGGTTTAGCCCCTGCTGATCGTTCAAGTGGATCGAACCCCGGCCCGCTCCGGGAGGTACGCCGATGGTTCGGTCGAGTTCTACTGCCTGGAGCGGATCGCCGTATTGCAGTTCAGTGAGGTTACTCTCGACTCTGAAACTACCCGCGTGATTCCGCTCAAAGTGGTTTCGCAAGCGCTGTCTCCCCAGCAATATTTTTTTGCAGCGGCGGCCGATGGTTGATCGTCTGGTAGCCTAACTCTCGCGAGATTTGCAATCCGGCGTTCTGAATCAACGGCGCGAGTTGCCGCAAACGGGTGACGGCCATGCGCACCATCGGCGCGGTAAGACTAAGGCTCGCATTCACTGCCCCAGCGTGGTCCCAGATGGGCGCGGCCACGCAGCGTATGTGGAGTTCGTGCTCCTCTAAATCGCAAGCGTAACCATTCTTTCGGACCCGGTATAGCTCAGCCTGCAGCTCCTGAAGATTTCCCACGGTGTTGGGCGTCAGTCGTTGCAGTACCAACTGCGGGAGAACCCTTTCCCGCTCGTTGTCGGTCATGTAAGCCAGCATCACCTTGCCCACTGCCGTGCAATACAAGGGGACGGAAGCGCCGATGCGGGAATGAATGCGCAACTGCTCAGGCGAGTCTAATTTCTCGACGTAAACCGCCGAGACACCGTGCCGCACGGTCAGGTGAATGGTCTCGCGGGTTTGCCGATTCAATTCCCGAAGGTAAGGGAGGCTGACATGGCGAATATCGAGCTGACCCAAAGCAGCCTGGCCAGTCGCGAAGCATGCGATTCCCAGGTGGTACACCCCGTCTGCTCCGCAGTTCAAAAAGTCCGCACTTTCCAGATTTGCCAGAAACCGGTGAACCGTACTTACCGGCAGACGGGAGAGACCCGCCACCTGTTTTGCGGTCAGGCCATGCGGAGACTCGCTGAAGAGCTGCAGTACCCGCAACCCCCGCTGTAGCGCCGTGATGTTGTAGCTTCTTTTTGAACTTTTTGCCATAAGCACCACGGGAATCGCGGAGTACAAAATGAAAGTACGAATTATCTGATGAAAGTCAGCTTTGCGCAATAGGCTTCTTTTGGTTTACAGTCGGCCAAATTTCTTGACCGCCTCTACGATTGATTTCATCTGTTCGATCACGGCATACATCGAGTGCTCTTTATAATCCATTTGCTGCGCCAGCTTTAAAACTTCCTGGGCTCTTGCTCGGGGTACGACAACGACGCCATCACTGTCTGCCGCGACGATGTCACCGGCATTGACTGTCACACCGTCGCAGTTCACTGGTATCTGCGATCCCCCGAATCGGTAATGACGTACCGACGTCGACGGCACGATGCCGGTTGCATATACGGGGAACCCGATCTTGCGCAAATACGCCACGTCACGCACTCCTCCGTCGATCACCGCTCCGCTGTAACCGCGCGCGGCCATGGCCGTGCCCATCAGTCCGCCCATTCCCGCAATATCCGCGCCATCCTCGACCACCATCACGTAAACGGAATCGATAGATCCCTGATCAATCGCTTCCAGCATGCCGCTCAATGCATTGGGGTCAGTGTTGCCTTCGTCCTTTTTCAGCAGGACCGTCCGCGCAAGACCGGCAAACTTCGTGGTGAAGAGCGCATGCATGTGGTGGCTCATATACATGCGTTTACCCGTCAACTGTTCCAGTGCATCCGAGACCGAAGCCACTTCCACGTGGCGAAAATCCGCAAGTAAAGCCTGGTCAGCCTGCGCCGCGGTAGTTGTCGTTACGGGGGACTGCGCCTGGAGAAGCCTGTTTCCGCACACGATAGCGCAGGAAATGCTGATCGCGAGCACCGACGCAGCGGTGGTGTGGGATTTCACAACGCCAAGAAACTTGTTCATTCGTCCTCCTGGATGTATATATGTGCGCGGACTCTAACACTGTTTTTCATCGCGTGGAAGAGCTAATCATCACAAAGGAGAATGAAATGGTATTTACCATGCAGACTAGAACGCTCATCACCTGCTCTGTTGCGATTGTTTTATTTGCGGGCATTGCGTCGCAGCAAAGCTATAGCCAGGAACGGAAAGCGGTAAACCTATCTCCTACCCGAGGACTTCCGTTCAGTGACGGCATTGTGGTCGGCGATACTTTGTACGTTGCCGGTCAAGAGGGTACGGATGAGTCCAACAAATTGGCTGCAGGGGGCATTGGCCCCGAGACCACTGCAGCACTTGAGAACATTCAGAAGGTGCTCAAGGCCGCCGGTTTCGAACTGAAGGACGTGGTCAGCGTCACAGTCTATCTCGCCGACATTCATGAGTTCCCGGACATGAACAAGATTTACAAGAATGTTATGCCCGATCCCAAGCCGGCTCGAGCGACGATCCAGGCCGCAGCCCTGGTCAACAACGCCCGAATTGAAATCTCGGCGATCGCCGTAAAACAGAAATAGGCCAGATCGCAATTAAGGTTGACATGCCTAGTTCGATTGAGATAAACCGTGATGTCTACGTGGAACTTTCAAAACGAAGCGATGGGTTTCACCAGATGAAAGTGGGGGTGTCGGTACTGAATCGCGTCGCCTTTCCCGGGAGATCAGCTATGAGTTGGCCGGCACCTCCTAAGGTTCGAAGATCGTATCCGAGTGATCAAGCGCTCTGCTTGTTCTTGAGCAATCCAGCTAATCTTACTGCCGGTAATCCCGCGTGCGGCCCCGGTAACGAGGACCCTGGTCCAGGTTCGCCCATTCAGCTTGCTACCGGGGTGTCCGCTCTCGGATATCCCGGGGTGACTTCCTTCGCCACCAGTCGTTTGCTCACGGGAGTGAGTACGCCGACCACGGACACCTTCATCAGTAATCCGTACATGATCACAGCGGTCAGCTCAAGCTTTCACTCCCTGCAGGTAAGCCTGAAACACACCGAGAAATTCGCCAACTGCCGGGTTGCCGAGACCTATGAAACGTCGATCGACAACGGCTCGTCGTCATTTGATGCAACCAACCCTCTTAACCCCAGGCACCGTGCCCTTTCTGTTTTCGACGTCCCGCAAGACTTGACGGCGAGCTACACCGTCCAGGTGCCGTTTGAGAAGCTGACCGGCGATGCCGCGAAGAGACTCACCGAAGGATGGGCTCTGTCTGGTATCTCGACATTCGCCAAAGGAGAGCCCATACACGGATGGAAACCGACGACAACTCGCTCAGTGGAACATTCGCTGACACCATCGATAAGCCCAGTTACAATCCCGGTAACGGCCCTCTGTTTGTAAACCGCAATCCGCGCAATTCAGCCGGGCAACTATATTTCAACCCAAATTACTTCGTGACAGAACCGGTTGGGCAGGTCGGAAACGCCAAGCGCCGGTTCTTTAGTGGACCCGGCATCTACAACTTTGACATGGCCCTGCTGAAAGATACGCGGATAACAGAAAGTATGCAGGTGCAGTTCCGCGCAGAGGCGTTTAACATCTTCAATCATGCCCAGTTCATGAACCCATCGGGAAACATCAATGATACGGGGGGGCGGGTTTGTGACTTCCGCTCGAGATCCACGCCTCAGACAACTCGCTCCAAAGTTTTTGTTCTAAAGCGTGTTACGTCAATGTTATCAAGCCCCAGATCACGTTCCGTGCTGGCGCCGGTGCTGGCGGTTTTGTGGGCCGCCAATGGCCTCGCCGCGTGGTCGCAAGGCCCGCAGAAAAACCTTCCGCAGAAAAACGTCGAGTCAGTCTCGACGCGCGGAAAACAAACTTTCGCGTCAACCTGCGCCGGCTGCCACGGCCTGGACGGAAGAGGCGGCGAACGCGCGCCCAACATCGCGGAAAATCCGAAGGTGCAGCGGTTTTCCGATGGGCAGATCTTCCGCATTATTGAGAATGGCGTGCCAGGAACTGGAATGCCTGCCTTCCACTCCCTCGCACGTCCTGACGTCCAGGCAGTAATCGCATACCTACGTTCTCTTCAGGGGGCAAAGAGAACGCGTAATCTGCCCGGTGATCCGGACCGGGGAGAGACGGTTTTCTTCGGCAAGGCGGGATGCTCCGGCTGCCACATGGCTGCCGGTAAAGGCGGTTTTATTGCCTCTGATCTGTCTGGGTACGCTCGCAGTCATGCAGTGGAGCAGATTCGGAGCGCGATCATCAGTCCCACTCCGGGCATCGATCGGCAGGCACGGATGGTGACGGCAACCACCCGCGGGGGCGAAAAATACGTTGGACGAATTCGCAATGAAGATAATTTCTCTCTGCAGTTGCAAACGCTGGACGGGAGGTTTTACTTCGTGAACAAGTCAGACCTCGAGGGGCTGGACAGTTTACAGACTCTTATGCCCCATGACTACGGTTCCACTCTCAGCTCCGATGAATTGAATGATGTCGCCAGCTATCTGATGCGTGTGGCCAACGCCAGCGTGTGGGGAACTCCCACGAAAGTGGTTGAATGGGAGGAGTAGGCGACTGCATTCCTCCATGGCTGAGGATGGGCAAGACGTAATTCAAGAGTTTATTCCAGCAGAAAGGCACCCCCATGAATCGCAGCATGAAAATCCTGCTCACCTTTATCATCGCAGCCTCACCGCTCCTTGCGGTTGGAGCATCAGGTTCTGGAACTATCCCACCCGCGCCACCGGAATTTAAGCTGCAAGCCGAACTGCCGCAGTTCTGGGATCTGGTGGATCACAACACCAAACTGACCGTGGTGGGTACGGGCTTCGGATTTACAGAAGGCCCGGTTTGGGATCAGGCGGGATTCCTCTACGTGAGCGACGAAACGATCAACAAGATTTACCGGGTCTCTCCCCATGGCAGGAAAGACGAAGTGATTGCGCTCGGTGACCCCGACGGCAACACCTTCGACCGCCAGCATCGGCTGATCGACTGCGCCAGCGTGTTACGCGCGATCATTGCAGTAACTCCGGAAGGAAAATATAAAATTCTGGCAGACCATTACGAGGGGAAGAAGCTGAACAGCCCCAACGATGTAGTCGTTGGTCCGGACGGGGCTTTGTACTTCACCGATCCAAACATGGATCTGGTTGCCGGCGAAAAGCAGGAGATTCCGTTCCAGGGCGTCTACCGCCTCGACAGCAAAGGCGACCTAAAGTTACTCACCAAAGATCTGACACAGCCGAACGGCCTCGCCTTTTCGCCGGACGGCAAGCATTTCTACGTCGACGACAGCGAACAGAGAAACATACGCGTGTACGAGGTCGCGCCTGACGGTACCCTCGCGAACGGCCGCATCTTCGGCGAGGAACCGGGCGGGAAGGGCGATGGCGTACCCGATGGAATCAAGGTGGATAAGAACGGCAACCTCTTTGTTACCGGGCCGAAAGGCATATGGGTTTGGGACGCAAAAGGCAACCATCTCGGCACAATCGTCATGCCGGAGCAACCGGCAAATATGAACTGGGGCGATAAGGACTATCGGACGCTGTACATCACGGCCACGACGTCGGTGTATCGCCTCGAGATGAAGACACAAGGCTTCGTCCCGTATCTATGACACAAGGCTGCGAACAGAGGACATGGAATTAAGCGGGAAGGCAAGATAGCCAACCTGTGCGGGATCGTCGTGCATAGACTGGCTCACTGCAGCTCATGCGCATCGTTTCTGTGTGCGCCACTCCGGCTGCCGCATCCTCGAAACGAGAGTCAAAACAGATTCAGAAGACCGCGCGCATTTTCATTTGGATCGGAGAAGCGTCCGGCAACTGTGGCTCACCGCCTGGACCCAGGCAATGTCTGGAGCCGTCCCCGAAGCACCGTCAGCGAAGCAGCGGGTAAGTCATACAGGCCGTCCGATCCGCCCGTGAGTTGCGAAGAAGCAGGGGGATCGTGGGGATCCGCCCGGCCCTTTTTCCTGTCGGCATGCCACTGGTATTGCGCCTTGCCAAAAGTAATCATCGTGACCGGGCCCCTGAAGAACACATTGCCGTTTCTGCCGGCATCGTGAAAAACGATCCGGACCTTATGCGCCTGATCATGATCTTTATTGATGACCATAAGCGACCATCGACCATCTGGCCGCTGCAGGGGATAGGCCGTTACCAGAAGATGTCCCTGGGAGTCTCTGACATCGCTCGAGGCAGGGTAGAGGCGGTGTTCCGCGTCTTTCGGCTCAGCCCACTCCTGCGTCATCAGTTGCGCAGCAAAAAACTGGGACGTGGGCTGCTGGATCTGGTAATGGTCGTCAACCATGAACATGTGGTAGGTCCCCCAACTGTTGGCACAGGCGGGATGTGGTGGTGAGTAGGATAGGTCGTGGTAGTAGTGGGTAGATTTGCCACCTGCGCTGAGAAATCCGCCGAAAGAATCAGCCAGCCACAAAGCGCCGAAGATGTCGACGGCGGCCTCGCCACCGTGATCGTTGGTTTCCGTATCCAGGAGCGGGATTCCAGCCGGCAAGCCATCGTCGCGCCATACTTTCATGATGTGAGTGATCAGTTCAGGTTCCTGGTAGAGATTCTCCCAGGGAGTCTCGCATCCATCGTATGGATAGTGTTCGAACGACATGAACGCCAGGTCCTGAAGGCGTTCGTGGGCTCTCAGATAGTCGAGGAAACGGCCTAGCCAGGACGTCCTGCCGTGCGTGTCGGGCCACGCTTTGATGTCCTCGCTCACGCCTTCGAAGACCGGGCCGCCTAATTTGAAATTCGGATCAACGCGATGAAGTGCCGTCGCGAACTGTAAGTATAGGGTCGCATAGTCTTCGGGTTGCATGTACTGGCCATCGGGTTCTTCGCCCATCTCAATGTATGAGACTGGATAGCCACGCTTTTTGATGTATGTCATTTGAGCCGCGGCGTCCTCAGGGGTGCTGTACGCCATTGCGACGGGAATGATCGCGGGAAGGCTCCTTGTGATGCCGCTCGTAAAAAACAGATCGAAGCCCGGCTGATCGCCAGATTCCATGCGATCCGGCGCGACGTACAGGTTGTTAGGTTCATGCCAGGGATCGACGGAAGAGCAGAGCGTCAGGGTCTGCTTCTGGTCGGGGGAATGATGAAGAAGATCCTTGAATTCTTCTTTCTCATTGATGGTTCCGAGGTAAATCTCGCGGATGGAGTAGCCCACGCAGTTGCGATGGTCCGAGGAACCGTGAGTGTCGCAGGTATTGGAGGAGCGAGTCATCAGCACTC
>DATNKA010000102.1:0-6842 GCA_035603655.1 Candidatus Acidiferrales bacterium
CACCCCGCCAGCCGATTCCAAATTGATCGAGGTGAAGGCAACTGGAAGTAAGCGCTTCACGCAAGAGCAGGTTGCCGCCGCCAGTGGGCTTCCGCTCGGAGCCACCGTCGACGACGAAACCTTCCGCAAGGCGGCTCGGCAACTGGGCGAGACGGGAGCTTTCAATGCTATCTCCTTCACCTTCTCTTACTCATCGGCAGGAACTAAAGTGACGTTTCAAGTCACAGACGCAGACAAATTCGTCCCGGCTCACTTCGCCGATTTTGTCTGGTTTTCGGATCAGGAACTGCTCCAGAGGATCCAGGAACGCGTTCCACTGTTCAGAGGAGAATTGCCTTCCAGCGGACGCTTGCCGGATCAAGTCTCCGATATTCTGCAGGCCATGCTGGTAGAGAATGGAATCCCAGGGCACGTCGAATACCTGCGCACTCCTGCTCCCGGCGGGCAACTCTCATCAGTCGACTACAGCGTTTCGAATGTGACAATCCGAATCCGCCGCGTCGAGTTCAGCGGTGCAGGACAGACCGAGTTGCCACTACTTGAGGCAGCTGCCGGAAAGCTTTCCGGCCGCGAGTACTCGCGCACCCTGTTGACTTCCTTCGTCGAGCACACTGTGCTCCCCACTTATCACGACGGTGGCTATCTCAAAGCGTCCTGTGCTCCGCCGCAACCAAAGGTCATTAAACCGGCGGCCACGGAGGCAAGCGATGACAGACGCGAAGTGACCCTCGTCGATGTCACGCTCGCGGTCACTCCCGGTATCCAGTACAAACTCTTAGGATGGAACTGGTCTGGCAACAAAAACATTCCGACCAACGATCTGCAGGCGCTTCTCCACGCCAAGATCGGGCAGCCGGCAAACACAGTTCAACTGGCAGACGATCTGCGCGGGGTTCAGCAACTGTACGGCTCGCGTGGCTATGTGACTACAACCATCAAGGCCAACGCTGAATATGACGACGCCGCCGGCACAGTTGCTTATCAGCTTGTGGTCACCGAAGGCGCGGTCTATCACATGGGAGAGCTGGAATTTCGCGGCATCGACAATAACCTCACGGCCCGGCTCCGCGCCGCCTGGAAGATTCGTCAAGGGGATGTTTACGACGCTACCTATCTCAAGGAATTCCTCCCTCTGGCCAGAAAACTACTGCCCGTCACGATCGACTGGGAAGTTGATCCGCACGTAACCGCCATCGCTCGCGACAAGACAGTGGATGTAGACCTGCAATACACGGCCAAGGCGCCGCAGTGAGCCGGGTTTTTCGGGATGCGAAGCTCTGTCCATTGGTGCGCGCGCGCGCAATTGCACATCGGAAGAAGCTGGTTCGAGCGTTGTCGGCCAGATGAGTCTCGCGGCGGAGCATAAAGGACTGGGGAGCAGGGTGTGAATCGCAGCTGGTGGTGCTTCGCGGCAATCGCAGCGCTGATATTTTCAGCGACGGCATCTCCGAATCTCTACGCTCGGGCGAGCGGCAACCTTAGCTTTACGGGCGAAGTAGGGGACGCAATGTGCGGCAGAAAACATATGGAAGACGAGCCGTCACGCAGAGTGTACTCACGCCTGCGTCGCGCATGGATCCAAGTTCGCCCTGATCGTTGGCGACAAGATTTATCCGCCTAGCGGCGTAAAACGGCGCCCTCCAGAGCGAAGATATAAGCCGTATATGGTGGTCCTCTTGGTACGTACCGGCGAGACAACTTCCCGGCAGATTTGCTATTCGTAATTTAACTGGACCTGAAGCCTAAGCACATAAAGGGCTGCCGTGATTAGTCCCCGGCTAACAAGCAGACGCATGGGGTCGGTGCGACCCTTCAGGCGCTAACCTAAGGGTTGTAATCCTAAACGTGGCCTGAGGATCTTCGCCCTTTAGGGCGGAGAGGTTCAAGTTCTGGAAACCACCGATGAAGCATCTCTGGCCACGCTGGACGAGCAGGCCGGCAAGACTGCCACGGTCGGCGGCAGTGTGGACGGAGATACGATTCAAGTCAGTTCGGTGGTTGCCAAATGAGGGGTGAGACTGGACCGACAGAGAGGGCTTGTTCGGAAAACCGAAATCAAAAAGTCTTTTGTTGCACTACTGCCGCGTCGTGGTACATTGTTTCGCGTTTTGCCCGGCACCCTCCCCCGACACTGGACCGGGCTTGGGTGGGAATCCGCGCCAGCGGCTTCCCACTTTTTTTGCTCTCGCGTTTAAATTCACACTTTCTTTACAAACCATTGTGTTAAATTGTGCATTCTCAATACATTACTTTCGCGCCGGAGGCTACAGCGTTGGGTAAAGACATGGTTCCCAAGCGGATGTTCTTCACCAAGGGAGTCGGGAAGCATCGCGAGCGGTTAACATCTTTCGAGTTGGCCTTGCGCGACGCTGGCATCGCAGCGCAGAATCTGGTTCGCGTGTCCTCGATCTTTCCTCCCAATTGCAAAATGCTGGCCCGTAAAGAGGGTGTGAAGTATCTCAGCCCCGGCGAAGTCGTGTTCGCGGTCGTGGCCGAGAACTCCACGCACGAAGCCCATCGACTCTTAGCTTCGTCGATCGGTGTAGCGATTCCCGCCGACAGGAATACGTACGGATATCTCAGCGAACACCACTCGTTCGGCGAGACCGAAGACGCCGCCGGAGAATATGCAGAAGAACTGGCCGCCGAGATGCTCGCCACCACACTGAACGTGGAGTTCGATCCCGACCGCTCCTGGGACGAGAAAAAGCAGATCTACCGCCTGTCGAACAAAATCGTGCGAACGGCTAATGTCACCCAATCCGCTGTGGGCGACAAGCGTGGGCTGTGGACCACGGTGATTGCGTCCGCGGTATTGATTTTTGATTAGAATTTCAACTGGAGCCGTGTGGTTGGGTGCGGGAAGGGCACGACTTCGGTGGCCCCGCGCAGCGTCAATTAGCGCGCGGGCTTCAGCTTTCCTGAGGGCGCCGCTCCGAACGATCGCCTTCAACGATCGCCTTCCAAGATGCGGGCCTGATCTCCTATCCTGCGGCGCAGGATGCTGCCGCGGGCAAATCAGCCAGGTCGTTTCCTCCGCTGCCGCAACTTGCCTTCTTCATTTCCCCGAGGGCGCAAGCCTCGCTCTAAAAACCCTTGAACCATAGACAGCTATCTGATTGATAAAAAGCAGGTTACTTTATGAGTGCGACTGCGAGCGCCGCCCTCGCATCCAATGTATTGGTATGATTGCACTTTAGTAACCTTCAGCCCTCCCCGGTGTAACCTTCGGTTAACACTTTTCCCGTATCATGGGACTATAGAAAGAATAAGCGGTAGAAAATACCGATTCAGCAAGAGGAGTAGTTTTGGATAACGATACTCGCAGAAAAAAGCAGCAAGCGCTCATGACCGAATTGCTCGAAAGGAAGATTCGGCTGCACGCGCAGCATCTTTATGACCAGCGTGGCCAGACGGAAGGCCGAGCTCTGCAAGACTGGGTGGAAGCAGAGTCGCAAGTGCTGGAAAATAGCATCCTTGCACCCCTCTACCGCAAGACTCGAGGAGAAAGCCGACCCGCAGAGGAACTCGAAGAGTCAAACAATCCGCAGTTCGCAACGCCCGATTCGTCGGCCTCAGAGGCCGGCGCCAGCTAGACCGCATAGCGTTGAATTGGGTTTTATTTCCGCGCCGTGGCACTCTTCGCTTTGCTCGCCCTGCTTCCCTTCTTATCCAGGCGCTCCAGCACCGCCGCAACAATCAACGGCAACCCAACGGTCGCATCCACAAAAACTTCCCCAAATCTGCCACCCTCTGAGGGAGGCACGAACTTCCCCCAGGAGACCGCCTCGCTGTACGGACTGCCGGACAGCCCTCCCCAATAAACCGGCTCGGGACAAATACGCAGGCCGTAGTGATAGCGCTTTAAGGCCACGTTCTCTCCAAGGCGACGGTGCCGCAGCTCGCAGAACGGACCAAACTGCTGCGACCAGTTGCGGGGCACGCCACCGCCGATGGTCAGAATCCCAAGTTTCTTCTGGCGCAGAAGCGTGGCCGCAAAATGTTCCAGATCTTCGAATGGATCGAATCGAATCTTGTGCCTGCCGGTTGATTCCCGCAGACGGTTGTTCAGTGCCGTGTCGAGTCCCATCTCCGAATCGCTGAATGCCGGCACAAACACCGGCACGCCATTCTCGTGCGCCGATTTCAAAATCCCACGCTGATCTTTAGCGTGCTTCGCCAGGTAAGCCCCGATGGCATGATTCAGTTTGTAGGAGCACATCACCTCATTGTGATCCCAGCCCTCCAGCACCGCCGACATCACTTCTTCCACGTCGTCCAGGTTCTGTTCAGGCTCCAGCGTGTCATACACGCGGTTGTAGCCCTGCTCGTAGAGTTCTTCGTCCGAAACCTCGGGATTGTGGCGAAAGTGCGCGCGCCCCGTGGCCTCGACCAATCCATGCGCCATCAGGGCGCCAGTCGAAACCACCGCATTGACGATGCCCCGATCGATCAACTCGGTGACGATGAGTCCCTGCTTGGCCACGGTCATCGCTCCAGAAAGCGTCATGACCACAAAACATTCCTCGTCGCGAGCCATTGCCTCAAGCACGTCGGCCGCCTCGCCGAGCTGACGGCCAGTGAACGCCGTCTTTGACATCGCCCGCACCAGATCGTCGATCGATTTCACTTTACCCAGATCGAGGGGCTCTAGCGGAATCAGGCGGTCTTCAATCGGATTATGCAGCCGACGATCTTTTCCCTCGCCGCCGTGGCCGGTGTTGGTGTGAGACTTTCCCGCAGAAGCCCCGCCGCTATGATTGCCCTGTTTCAAGATGATGCCTCCAAGCTCGAATCCAAATCTCCCGACCAATTACTTTACAGGATCAGTGTTACAGGATGCACGCGCCCCGCATCGTCGCATGCTGCAAGACGGCCCACGGGGCATTACACTACTTAACTATGCCCGGCCAGCGCAGGTTTAACGAGCAAATCGCTGCACTGGACAAGCTTCGCCAATCGCCTGCGGGGAGCTGCATCGATCCGCTGCGCACGGCACTTGAGCAGCGCAACAACTTTGTGGTCAGTAAGGCGGCGCACCTCATCTGCGAATTTCAATTGCCCCAGCTAACTCCAGAATTGCTCATAGCGTTCGACCGCTTCTTTGAGAACCCCGCCAAGACCGACCCGCAATGCTGGGCCAAGAATGCCCTCAGCCGCGCCCTCGCCGCGTTCGAGCATCAGGACGCGGCCGTCTTTCTTCGCGGCATGCGCCATATCCAACTCGAACCGGTGTGGGGAGGGACCAGCGATACCGCCGGAACTCTACGCTCAACCTGCGCTTTGGCCCTGGTGCAATGCCGCAGCCTGGTTGACGCCGATTTGCTAACCCACCTTGTCGAGCTGTTAGGAGACAAAGATAAGTCGGTTCGTACGGAGGCGGTTCGGGCTATCGAGCAAGTGGGATCATCCTCGTCCGGCATCTTGCTGCGTCTCAGAGCGATTCTTGCCGCGGACGAACCGGAGGTTCTTGGCGCTTGCTACAGTGGCATCCTTCGCCTCGAAGGTGCGAGTGCCGTTCCATGGGTCAGCCGATTCCTACGCTCTGCCGATGATCCCGCGGCAGAAGCAGCATTGGCTATCGCCGGGACTCATTCTCTTCAAGGTTTTGAAGTTTTGCGTGAACGTTTTGCCGAAGAAACTGATCCGTGGTTTTGTTCGGTACTACTTTCCGCCATCGCTCTGACTCGCCAGGATGCGGCGCTTGAATTTCTCCTCGATCAGGTTCGGAGCGAATCTTTGCAAGCCGAAGAGGCCATTGAAGCCATCCTCCGCGCCATGCCATCGCCCGAAGTTACAAAGAGACTTGAAGAGTTGGTCGCGGGCCACGGGCAACTAAGCCGCGCACTCACAAAACACCGCGCAGCTGCCTCGTGAAGAGTTTTCCCGAAGGCTGACGCCGGGATTTGATGCCGCCTCGCGAATGCTATAGTGATCGTCAGAGGAGCGAACGCCTTGCCGCCCGACAAATTTCGTGTGGCGCTGGTCCAAATGTCCTGCGGGCCGGAGCCGGAACAGAATCTCGCAAAAGCGCTCGAACGCATGGCAGATGCGGCCGGACGTGGCGCGCAAGTCGTCTGCCTTCCTGAACTGTTTCAGACGCAATACTTCTGCCAGCGCGAAGATCATTCTCTCTTTGATCTGGCTGAACCGATCCCCGGCCCGGCAAGCGACAAACTCGCCGCTGCGGCTCGCCAGCACGGGGTCGTACTGATCGCATCCTTGTTCGAGAAGCGCGCTCCCGGCGTCTATCACAATACGGCCGCTATCTTCGACTCGGACGGAGCGCTGCGGGGGCTTTACCGCAAGATGCACATTCCAGATGATCCTCTCTATTACGAGAAGTTTTACTTCACCCCCGGCGATCTCGGATTCCGTGCCCTCGATACCACCGCCGGCCGCCTGGGCACCTTGGTTTGTTGGGATCAATGGTTTCCTGAAGGTGCCCGCTTGACCGCGCTGCAGGGCGCTACGGTGCTTTTTTATCCCACTGCAATCGGTTGGCATCCCTCGGAGAAGGCCGAGTTCGGCGTGATCCAGCACGATGCCTGGCGCACCATTCAGCGCGCTCACGCTATCGCAAACGGAGTCTACGTAGCAGTGGTGAATCGCGTCGGCTTCGAGACAGGCAACATTCGCGGAAAGTCTGCGCCCGGCCATGGACTGGAATTCTGGGGCGCGTCATTCTTTTGCGATCCCTTCGGACGCGTCATCGCGGAAGGCTCGCACGACCGCGAAGAAATTCTGCTGGGCGACGTCGACTTGAAGGCTCTTGAAGATATCCGTCGCAACTGGCCTTTTCTGCGCGACCGGAGAATCGATGCTTACGCACCGATTTCCAA
>DATNKA010000103.1:0-4008 GCA_035603655.1 Candidatus Acidiferrales bacterium
TGCGCCAGCGAGAGGTTCGGGTTCAGTTCGAGGGCCCGCCGAATTTCTTGATCCGCAACCCTCCAATCCCAATTAAACAGCGCGACATACCCTGCCGCCGCGTGTGCCTCAGCGACCGAGTCATCCAACTGAAGCGCTTTGTTCGCCGCCTCTTCAGCCTTCTTCAAAGATTCCTTTGTGGGTATCTCGTCGAAGAATCCGAGCCACAAATAAACATGCGCCATTCCCGCAAACGCCTGAGCGTATCTGGGGTCTTTGGAGATCGCTTGCTGGAAGAATTCCAGTGCTTTTTTCCAACCCTCTCCCGTTAGCGTGTCTTGATAAGACAGACCCTTCACATAAAATTGGTACGCCTCAGGGTCGGCGGTTCCTTGTTTTGTTAGTTTCTTCCTTGCGTCGTTCGAAAGCTGGGGCATCAACTTGTCCGATATTCCTTGTGCCAATTCCTGCTGCAAGGACAGGACATCAGAGACTCTGCGGCTATACTCTTTCCCCCAGATGTGACTGTCGTCGCTGGCATTGATAAGTTCGGCGCTGATATCGATCGTATCGCCTTGGCGAACTAGTCTGCCGGTCAGCACGGCCTTCACGTTAAGTTCCCGGCCCACTACTTTGGGATCGATGTCTTTACCCTTGTAATGGAAGACTGAGCTCCGCGACATCACTCTTACGTTTGGAAGTTGAGACAAGCCGTCAATGAGGCTATCCGTAATTCCGTCGCCCAGGAGTTGCGAATTCGTATCGCTATCGTTCGCGGAGATTGGCAAAACGGCGATGGAGTCGATCGTCAGTGCTTGCTTTGAATGCAGGGAATGATAGATGATCCACGCTGCTGCGGGTGCCGCGACTACGGCTAGGATGACTGCTGCAATCGCCATCCTGCGAGTCGACAATGATCTCTTCGATGAACCCTCGGCGTTTCGGCTGATTGCCGCTGCTTTCCCCGATTCCGTGTCTCGCTTCAGCCGTTGCAAGTCGGCTCGCATCTCAGCTGCGCTCTGACACCGCAAGTTGCGGTCCTTCTCCAGCGCCTTGTTGATAACACGCTCGAGTTCGCCTGGCACGTCGGGATTCAGCCGCACCGGAGCTACGGGAGCACGTTCCAGAATGGCATTGAAGATCAGTGCCGAAGTGTCGCCCCGGAACGGCAACGTTCCGGTACACATCTCGTACAGCACCGCACCAAAAGAGAACAGGTCCGTGCGGGTATCGAGTTCTTTTCCCCTTACCTGCTCAGGAGACATATAAGCGACGGTGCCCAATGCGCTGCCGGGACTCGTGAGATGCTCCTCGGATTCGATGGTCGCGGCGCTCATGGCCACACTCTCCGGTCTTAGCGTGACCTTTGCCAGCCCGAAATCGAGAATCTTAGCTTGTCCGCGAGCCGTCACGAAAATATTCGCGGGCTTGATGTCGCGGTGAACGATGCCTTTCGCATGTGCCGCATCCAGTGCATCAGCGATCTGGATTCCCAGATCGAGCACCGCTTCCAGCTCCAGCGGTTTGCCACCGATCCGGTGCCGGAGCGTCTGCCCTTCCAGCAGTTCCATGGCGATGAAGCTTCGTCCATCGGCCTCGTCAATCTCGTAGATCGTGCAGATGTTCGGGTGGTTCAGCGAAGACGCGGCCTTGGCTTCCCGCTGGAAACGGCTGAGGGCTTGTGCGTCGTGGGCGAGGTTGTCGGGAAGGAATTTCAGGGCGATATGACGTCCGAGTTTCAGGTCTTCCGCCTCATACACCACACCCATCCCCCCGCCGCCGATCTTGCTCAGGATGCGGTAATGGGAGATCGTCTGCCCCACGGGTTGGGAGGGTGTGGACACTTGGGTAGACATGTTAGGTGGGGGCGAGGGGAAGGTCAACGTTCGGTTTATTCGGTAAAAGCGGGCACCACTAACTGTTATCCCGGCATGGTTGACGTAATAGTGCGCCGTGAAACGCGCTGGACTACAGTGAGTGCAGCTCCCGCCCGGGAACTGGTTCGTTCCACCCGGTAGCAATCGAAGCGGCAGCGGAGGCAACGAAGCTGTCGGAGCTTTCGATGGAAAGGGTCGCTTGGCGACTCCGCGAGCGTGCAGGCCGTAACGTGAGTGAACGCTGAGCAGGCCCCAAAAAAACAATCGCAGGAACCGACCTTACTGTTACACGGGGAAGGCCGCTGGCAATGGAGACAGACGAGCGAACGGGCTCCATTGAACCTGCCGGGGTAATGGCGATGGCATGTACGCATAGGAGACCAGACGCAACACGGGAAGCCCCAGCGGTGATCGTGGTATCGATCAACTGGCAACTCGCGAGAGACAGGCCGGGCCGTATGGGGTGGCGGAGAGGCTCGTACGACCGATGAAGCCGGGTAATGCCGGTGGAGGAAAGGGGCCTCAGTTAAAGACGAACGCAAGAAGCGACAAAGGACCGAGGGATTGGCGATGAGCCTAACAACTCCATTCAGTGTTCAGAAGTTGCAGACGGCGTTGCACGCAAAAGCGAAGGAATCGCCCAACTTTCGTTTCCATGCGCTGTACGACAAGGTGTATCGGAAAGATGTTCTGGCCTTTGCCTACGAACGCTGTAAAGCCAACGGCGGAGCAGCGGGAGTGGACAACCAGACATTCGAGAACATCGAAGCGTACGGCAAGGAACGGTGGTTGGACGAACTGGCGCAAGAGCTGAAAAGTCGAACCTATCAACCACTTCCTGTGCGGCGGGTCTACATACCCAAACCGGACGGGAAGCAGAGACCGTTAGGCATACCGACAATCCGGGATCGGGTTGTGCAAACTTCGGCCATGCTGGTACTCGAACCAATCTTCGAGGCCGACCTGCCGAAGGAACAATATGCCTATCGGGCGGACCGCAGCGCTCTGGATGCAGTACAACACGTCCACAAGCTGATCAACACGGGACATGGGCAGATCGTTGATGCGGATCTCAGCAGCTACTTTGATAGTGTTCCCCATGCCGAGCTAATGAGGTCGGTGGCTCGCAGGGTTGTCGACGGAGCGATGCTGCATCTGATCAAGATGTGGCTGGAAGCACCTGTCGAGGAAACCGACGAGCGTGGGGACAAACATCGGAGTACGCGCAATCGGGACGAAGGTCGAGGTACTCCACAAGGGTCTCCGATCAGTCCTTTGTTCAGCAATCTGTACATGCGACGGTTCGTGCTGGGGTGGAAGAAACTCGGGCACGAGAAGCGTTGGAAAGCGTACATCGTGAACTATGCCGATGATCTCGTCATCTGCTGTCGAGTCGGAGCGGAGCAAGCTCTGACCGAGATGCGGGCGATGATGTCGAAGCTAAGACTGACGGTGAACGAGAAGAAGACGCGGGTCTGTTCTCTGCCGGAAGAGAAGTTTGACTTTCTGGGATACACGTTCGGGCGGTGCTACTCGATGAGAAGGGGCCGAGTCTACCTAGGCACGACACCTTCGAAGACACGCGTGCAGCGCATCTGTCGAGCGATCAGCGACGAAACCGGACGTGATAAAGTCTGGCAGGATTCGAAGACAATCGTAGCACGGCTCAATCGGATGATGATCGGCTGGGCCAACTACTTCTGTCTGGGGTCAGTCAGCAAAGCCTACAGTGCGGTCGATATGCACGCCCACAGAAGGCTGCGTCGGTGGTTATGCGACAAACACAAAGAGCCGCGGCCGGGATATAAGCGTTTCCCGGAAGCGTCTCTGAACTCTGTGTATGGTTTGGTCCAGTTACCACACCGGACCGCGAACCTTCCGTGGGCGAAAGCGTGAGTCTTTTCCGAGAGCCGGATGCGGGAAAACTGCCAGTCCGGTTCGATGAGCGGGAACAGGAAACAGGACGAAGCCAAACCGGACTGAGGTGACGAGGCGAAAGCCAAGTCGATTAACCACCGGGAGACTACAGTTACTGCGCCTGTTCTCGACTCTACTCGTGATTGCATTCCGTGACCTTTTCAATCAATTCTCGATGAGCGCAAATGCCTATTACAGCAGCCAGGCTGCCGATTACCTTTGAGCGTCTGAATAG
>DATNKA010000104.1:0-4268 GCA_035603655.1 Candidatus Acidiferrales bacterium
AATGTTGTCCATGAAATCGACGTAGCGCACGAGGACGGTGTGCCAGAACGCCGCGTAAACGGGGTTTGCCTGCCCGCCGCCAATCAGCGCACTCGGGCCGCTACCGCCGAACTCTGCAACCTGCTCGCGACAGGCCTCAACCGGGCCGGCGCCTAAAGCTGCAATCGAGCATCTGAGGGAATCGAGGATGTGGATTGGTAACTGCCGGCGTGATTCGGCAGAAAGGTCATCGAACGAGGCGCGCGCGGCGTACTTTGCGATTGCTTCGACTTGAGTCATGATTTGGATTCTCCGTTTCTGGTAGATGAGTTGATTTCTTAGTGCGTTAGGGCAATGAAAATCCCCATCGTAACGAGCGAACCCATTATGCTGAGGAAGACGGAGGATGCTGCCTCATCCTGTGCGATCCCGTACCGTAAGGCAAACATGATCACAATCGGCATTGTTGGAATGGCGGTCGTCAGTACAGCTTCGCTGACAACCGGATTGCCATAGCCGATCCATCGCAAACCACCCAGGACGAGAGCGGGTTGCATGATGTTCTTCAGGAATACGAAGAGCAGGACCTTTCGGTTGACTTTGATCTTGCCGGATGCAAGCACGATTCCGCAGGCAAAAAGCGCGACGCCTCCGGATGCGTGACCAAGCAGGGAAAGAGAGTGCACGAACAACTGAGGGATGCGGAAACCGCTGAGCACGACAATGAAAGCGAGAATCGGCGCCCATACCATCGGCTCTTTAAGAGTTTCGGCGATTTTCCCAGCGAAAACCGCGGCGTTTGATCTCGGTGACGACGAATTCTCTTGTTCCCCCCGAGCGGGAGTGTTTTTCTGTTGGCCTCTCTCGGTCGAGTCCAATGAAAGAAGCAGAATTGTGATTGGCACGACCGTCAGGTTGATGACGAGACTGGCTGCCGCGATGGGAATTGCGCTGAGCCTTCCGAGCAGATCGCCGAGGACGGCTGGACCTACGAAAGGCACCGCCGGCGCTGAAGCCGTCAGTGCGGCTAGCGCACTGGTGCTCATTTGCTTGCGAAAAATGAAACGGGAGATCAGAAATACCACACAGTAGAAGCCAATGATGGCGACGCACAGAGTGATTATGAGCGGGACGTCCTGACCGAGTGCCGCGCGCGACGTCATAACTGTTCCTGCGAAAAGCGCCAACGGCACGGCGTATCGCAGCACCATCCGATTCAGCGTCGAAGCATCCTTTGATCCAAAATCGTGTCGCCACGCGGCCACGTAACCAAGCAAGAAAGTGACAACCATCGGAAGAAGTGCGCCCAAGATCGTGTCGAGCATTGTCGTTTCAGTCTCCTTTTCCGGCCAGAACACGATCGACCATCGCTCCGGAGTTTCCGAGATAGTTGGTCGGGTCGATCAGTCTTGCGATGGCCCCACGGTCGAGGATTTGAGCAACTTCAGGATCGTTCGACAGAAGATCGATCAGACGCCCCTTGCCCTGCGAAACCGCGATCGAAATTGCTGCGAGCCTGTCGTGCGCTTTACCGCGGCCCATCTTCGGGCCCAAGGCCATCATGATGGCCTCGGTATTTACCAGGCCGTCGGTCAGTTCCAGATTCTTTTTCATATTGTCGGGATGAACGACCAGCTCACTGAGCATGTACTTAGCTTGGGCAAGAGCTCCGGCGCTTAGGCAGAAGATCTCAGGTAAAACCAGCCACTCAATCTCCCAGGTGCCCGTTGCACGCTCGAAGTCTGCGTTCATCGCGTTTAGTAGACTCGCTGTATGCTGGCGCACTACGCTGCTACACGCCGTGATGTAGACGCAGGAAATGGGGTTGCGCTTCTGCGGCATCGTACTCGATGCTCCTCGACCGCCGCCCCCGGCCGGCTCCTGCACCTCATTCAGCTCTGTCATCATCATGACCTTGACATCGGAGGCGATCTTATCCAGCAAACCGCACAGTATCCCAAGAAAGCAGCCAACCTCTGCAATGGTGTCGCGCACGGTATGCCAAGAGATCGGTGGCTGCACAAGCCCAAGCTTCTCCATCACGCCCCGCTGGACAGGTAGGCCCTGTTCACCAAGAGAAGCAAGCGTTCCAACTGCGCCTCCGAATTCACCCATCAGGACACGTCTCTTCATCTGATCGAGGCGCTGAAGGTGACGGTCGATGCCGGCAAGCCACACTGCAGCTTTATAACCGAAGGTAAGAGGCACAGCCTGTTGCAGGTTGCTCCGCCCGATCATCGGGGTATCACGATGCTCTCTAGCCAGGTGAGACAGCGATACGGAGACCGCCTTTATTTCTGATTCAATGAGCTCGAGCGCCGATCGGATCTGCAGAATCGTGGCGGTGTCAGTGACATCCTGGGTGGTTGCACCCCAATGGCACCACTGCCCGAGATCACCTTTGCAAAGTGCAGTCAACTGCTGAACAACTGGCAGCACAGGGTAGCCGATATGCTCGGTTGCAGTCTTCAACTTCGCGAAATCCATCTCGCCGACGTTGCAGTGCACCGAGATCTCTTCAGCCGCTTCTCTGGGGATCACGCCGAGATAGGCCTGAGTTACGGCCAGGGCTTTCTCGAAATCCAAGTAGTACTGAATTCGCGACCGATCCGACCACACCTCTCGCATGGCACTCGTGCCGAAAATGTCGCTATAGACATCGGAGTCGATAGCCGTTGCGTTCGGATGTGTGGATTGATCGCTCATATTCTCTCCGTTGTCCAAATCGCCCAGACTCACAGCAGGTGCATCTCCTTGGCGGCTGCCGTGAGTTCATCTCGGAACGCGGGGTGCGCCAGGGCGATCAAAGCCTGTGCCCTCTCCGTAGAAGAGAGCCCCTTTAGGTTCGCAACGCCGTTTTCGGTAACTACGTAATGAATATCTGTGCGCGGTGTCGTGACTGGGCCAGAAAGCCGGGGGACAATCTTGCTGATCTTGCCGTCCTTGATCGCAGACTGGAAGGCGATGAACGACATTCCACCCCTGGACGCATACGCGCCCCTGACAAAGTCGAGCTGCCCGCCCGTGGAGGTAAACTGATGGCCCCTTACGTATTCGGAGTTGCAGGCCCCAGTCAGATCCATTTCGATCGTCGAATTCACCGACACCACGTTGTCGTTCTGGGCAATCACGGCGGGATCATTCACGTAATTTACCGGATGGCTCTCGATCGCGATGTTGTCATGCAGGAAGTCGTAGAAGGCTTCATCTCCCATTGCGAAAGTGAAGACAGATTTTCCGGGGTTGATTCTCTTCCATCGATTGGTGACAACCCCACTTTGGATCAACTGCGCCAATGCGGGGTTAAGCACTTCGGTATGAATGCCGAGATCCTTACGATCCATCAGTGCTTCGCATACTCCACTGGGTACTCCGCCTACACCGATTTGCAGGCAGGCGTATTCCGGGATGAGTTCAGCAATACGCTGGCCAAGCTTTCGCTCTTGATCTTGAATCGGTCGAGGAGTTAGCGTGAGCAACGGAGCATCGTTTTCCACGATGGCATCCACTTCTGAAATATGCAGTGAAGAACGGCCGAAGACACGCGGCATATGCCGGTTAACTTCGACGATCAGCCGCTTGGCCTCCCGCGCCGCAGAGCTGGTGTAGTCGTTATTGGTTCCGAAGGTGAAATACCCGTTACGATCCATAGGCGACACGGTCACCAAAAACGTGTCGACATGAATGTGCTCTGTGAAGAAGCGGATGGATTGACTGAATGAGTTTGGTACATAGTACACGACCTTGCGATCGCCGTCCTCTTGTGCCCTCTTGATGAGCTCTCTCTCGGTCTCCTGCATGAACATGCAATAGGGCTTGATGCGGCCCATCAACTCGTAACGCAGAAGCGACCTCTTCATGTTCTCTTCCGCGTGCATGTAGTAGACCTTCACATTGTCGACAGATCCAGCTTCGGCCCGAACCGCGAGTGCTTCCATCAGCGCCGGTGGCTGGCACACCGCCTGGCCTATGGCGACGATGCTGTTGCTACTGATCTGCGCGACAGCGCCATGGCTATCGGTAAGCTTCGCTTTGTATTGGTCTTCGTAAGCCATCAGTTCTTCCTTTAAGGAAATGCGCAAGGGACTAGTAGTTCGCGGCAGCCTCTGGCGAGTGGCCTCGTTTGTAAATCAGCATGGTGCGCTCGAAGCTCATTACCTCCACCCCTTCCTGATTTACGCCCCGAGTGGAGACGGTCACGATACCTTGCGTGGGCCGGCTCTTCGACTCGCGTTTGGACAAGACGGCCGATTCCGCGTAGAGCGTGTCCCCTGCGAAGACTGGATGGG
>DATNKA010000105.1:0-4336 GCA_035603655.1 Candidatus Acidiferrales bacterium
GACGGGCTGACCGCGGACGCTGCTTGGCTCGGCGCAGTATTCTGTGCCGCAACCCAGACCGCCAGTGTCATCAGGACGCTCAGCTCCACGAACGAAAACCTTCCAGGTCGAGCGCGTTCTGTCCTAGCCGCCAACATCTCCAATGGCCTTCAGGCTTACCGTTACTCTCATCAACCGCCGATGGCATCGCCCCTGGGCGCGCTTCATCGCTGCGCCACCGGACCCGCCAAACTTGTGCTCGCATAAAGTGTAGCGCCTGGAAGAAATATTCTGCCGGCCAAAACTGAAAAAGTGGCCTGTCCGATCTGCTCCAGAAACGCTGGCCAGGCGCTTCCGTCTATGTTTCGCTGAACCCGCCCGCCTCGATGTCGTGCCCGTCTGAATGCCGCCCGTGGGCGGGTTCAATAGTAAAGCTTCAGTCCGAACTGTAGCTGGCGAGCCAGATTGGCAGTGCTCGTGACCGCCCCGAAGTTTGGAGCCTCCATGCTTGTGACCGGGATGGCCCAAACTGGAGTATTCGTCAAGTTAAAGGTCTCGAAGCGAAATTCAATTCGAAAGCGTTCTGTGATGGGGAATTGGCGGAAGATCGAAAGGTCCAAATTCTTGTACCAGTCCGAGCGAAGTGAATCCCGGCCCAGGTTCCCAAAGGTATCCGCAGCTGGAATTTGGAAAGATGAGACGTTAATCCACTCGGCGGGAGTTTTATTACCAGGATATGGGTTGCCAACCAGATTGGCCCGCTCGTAGCCGTATCCGTTGCCGTAGTTGTAGTTGCCGGTCTGTGCAATGTCTTTGCCGCTTCCCGCATCGAAAGCGGTACCCGAATTGAAGGAGAGAACACCGTTCAGGTTCCAGCCTCCGATCAATGCGTTCACCACTGAACTGCCTGAGGAGAATTTGCCGCCTTTGCCGAAGGGCAATGTATATACCCATGCGGCAGAAAAGATTTGCGGGAGGTCGGTAGCGGAAGGACCCTTGTCAGCTTGCAGGTTGTAAGGGTTTTGAATGGAGCATCCTTCCACTCCATACCACCCGGAACAGCCAAGATCCAGGCTCTTCGACCAGGTATACGAGATCAGATACGTAAGGCCATGTTGCTGCCTGCCGTTCAACGACACCTGCAATGCGTTATATGTACTCTTTCCCTGGCTCCTGTCATAGGCGGTCGCCCCAATGTATGGAAAAGGTGCTCCGCAGTTAAAGTCGTTGGGGTTTGTCGCGTAGGACGGGCAGCCCACGTTCCCGCCAGGAGCCATAGCCACGTTGTATGCCCCACCAACATCCAAGCGCCGGCCAACCGACCCGACGTAATTGACCGTCAGCACATCTTTGGAAGTTACTTGTTGCTGGATTCCGAAGTTCCACTGATCGGCATAAGGCCGCTTAAGATACGGATCGGCAAACCAAGTTGACTGGGTGAAGGGCGTCGCGCCAGTGACTGGAGGTCCACTGCCCTGGTTGAGAGGATCTTCCGCCGTCGTAGTCGGGCGACCGGCAGTCACCGGGTTGACATTGCTGGCTCCCAGCTGATCCAGACTTGGCCATGTGCCTTCGTAGTTTTGCGCGGTTTGAGTGATCGCCGCCCAGTTGTCAAAGAATCTCCCGTAGCCGGCCCGCAATACCATATTCGGAAACAACTGATAAACCACGCCGACTCGCGGCTGTATGTCGTTGTAATCGGTGTGGAATATCGCTCCACCGCCGAGAGGGGTTACCTGCACATGCGGGGGAAGCACCCCACCGGGTATGCAGGGGGCGGCATTGGTCTGCAAGCACGAGGGAGCGTTGTGAGCCAGAATGTAGGTTCCGTTTGAGAAATCCATGTCGCCTACGTAGTAGTTGTCGTTCGGACTGTTACCATAGATGGGCACCAGGGTAAGATCGTAGCGCAACCCGAAATTCACATTCAGTTTGCTCGTAACCTTCCACTGATCCATGGCATAAAATCCATCTACCCAGCCGCCGTGAGTGGTTTCAACCACATTCCGGCGTGAGGCATTGTTCGGGTCGCCTAAAAGAAACGATGCGATAGCGTTGCCGCCGGACAAGTCCACGGGGTTCGCTGTATTGGCGGCCGCAAACTGCACACTCGAGTTCAGATAGAGTGCGTTGGTGTTGTTGCTGGCGAAATTTGCTCCCGCCTTGAAGGTGTGGCGTCCGATGGTTTTTGTGAAATCGCCCCCGTATTCCCAGATGTCCGATACGTGGGTATCGTCAGTCTGGGCGGCGCCGTGCGCGCTGGGATTTGGGTTCCCAATGTAACCCTGGATTACGACCTCCGGGATCATCGAAACGCCACCTTTGAACCCCCCAGCAAAGTTCGGGTTAAACAGTTGCGTGCCCAAACTCGGTCCGGCGTTTGCAAATTGCGAGCCCTGATCGATATTCACGCTGTTGCGTCCAAAGTGGAACTCGGCCAGCATGTTTCCCGAAAACAGGTGCACGTAGTTGACGGCAATGTTGTAGCCATCGGTTACCTGGCTGTGCAACAGTCCAGCAAAACCACCCGATCCCGTAACCGGCTGCCGAAAGCTGCTGTAGCGCGCCCACACGTTATCATGGTCGCTGAACTGGTGGTCCAACCGTCCGCTGCCTTCGTCTTGACGCGTGACGGTCTTGGTGGTGTCAAGCCCATTGTTCGGATCGCTGGAACTGGGATTGAGGTTTGGCGCTGGGAATAGGGTTTGTGCGTACTTGACCATGTTTTGGTCGATCATGCTGGCAGGAATCTTGTTGCAGGGTGTACCCCCCGGGGCTTGAATGTTGCCGGGCGCGAGTTCGGGGTTTCCTGACGAGTCGCACAGGAAAGCCTGCCCGCTGTATGGATTGTAGATTTGCCCGCTGATGCCGGTAAGATTCCCCGCCAGTTGCGTGGCGGTGGGTATGAAGTATTGGTTGGAAGCGGCGGCATGCCTTCGAAAGCCTTCGTAGCTGAGGAAGAAAAATGTCTTCTTTTGATGCTCTCCAGGGATGGGCAGCGGACCGCCAAAAGTCGCACCGAATTGATTTTGCTGGAACTCGGGCTGGTTGGTCGGCTGGGACTGTTCGGCCGCCGTGAGGCCTGGGTAAACTATATTGGCGTCAACCGCTTTATTTCGCAGGAACTCCCAGGCCGACCCGTGGAACTGCGATGTCCCGGACTTGGTGACCACATTGACCACTCCGCCCATCACGCCGCCGAACGACGCATCGTCATTGTGCGTTTGAACTTTGAACTCCTGGATGTCGTCAACAATCGGCGCCACGGCATAGGTGCCGCCGAACGAGCCTTCGTTATTGACGCCGTCCAGCAAGAACAAGTTGCTGCGGTTGGACTGGCCGTTCACCGACGGGTAGGAGAACGTACCGATTGGATTCGACCATACGCCACCGCTGGTGCTGCTGTTTTGTGACACGTTGACCGTGCTCACGCCCGGGGTCAGATTGAGCAACTGGGTGAAGTTTCGTCCATTCAACGGCAGGTCGTTGACTTGTTCTTTTACCACGGCGACGCCGAGTTCGGCAGTCGATGTCTCCAGAGCAACTGGGTTGGCTTGCACCTCGACCACGGCATTGACCGCTCCAGCCTTAAGCGCGAAGTCGTAGGTGGCAGTCTGATTCACCACCAGGATGATTCCCGACTTAACAATCGGACCGAAGCCGCTCTCAGTTACCTTCAGGTCGTAATTTCCCGGCTGTACGTCAGGCATGACATAGGCGCCTACGCTGTTGGTGGTCGCGGTGCGATCCAAGTTTGTGTCGCGGTTGTGCAGCACGACGGTGGCTCCGGTTACGACCGCACCCGCCGAATCGCGAACCGTGCCATTCACGGATGCAGTGGCTTGACCCCAAGCGGGCAACGGAAAGAGTGCGGCTAACAAAACAGCCGCGAGCATCAACGTCAACACCACCATCAGTCGCTCACGCATTTTCAAGGAAACCTGGTGTGCCATCGTAGATCCTCCTCCGCATGTGGTCGTATCGGACCTCTGCGAACACGGTTCCGCAACTTCAACCGGGCTTTTCCTCTGAACAGACAAGCGGGTCGCCAACAAAGCCCGGCAAAGAAAACCCCACGGCACAAGGTTCTAGCATTGCGTTTAGAATGTTGTCAATCAAAAAATTTCATATATGCGAATCTAGTTTCAGTATGTAAAACGATCCTCTTGGCTTTTGGCGATACATCGTGCTAGTGTTCTGCATGTTGAAACGCAATCTCGTCCGAGAGACACGATCGTTGCGTCCTTTAAATCTGGCGTTAAGCGCTGAAAATCCCGGGAGCCACCGCATGCCGCGCGTCACAACATCCAGTGCAGGTTCAGCGCCTGTCGGTGTCATCTCAAAAGTGTTGCTGATT
>DATNKA010000106.1:0-2714 GCA_035603655.1 Candidatus Acidiferrales bacterium
TCGTCGATCCCGCTGATCGCGATGCCCTGATCGATTATCTGAGCACAAACTTCACCCCCGACAAGCCCGCTTACGAACCGCAAAGAACAGCGGTCGAGAAGAAGGGCTCAGCGCCAAAGAATTATTGAAGTTGGAGCTGCACAAGAAGCGATTACACTAAAAAGCAAAGCGCTACCGACCCAATGTCCTTCTGGCAGACATTACGGCAGCGCTGCCAATTACTGCACGAAGATCCGATGCCAAAAGTATAGAAAGCGTTGCAGCACCATTTCTAGTGCATTATTGGATTTAGCGAGAGAGGGGGAACCTATGATTTTTCCTCTCCATCTGCGTCTGGGGTAGAGCTTTTTTCGGGACGCAGCAGCGGAAACAGAATCACATCGCGGATGGTGTGCGAATCGGTCAACAGCATGCATAGGCGATCCACGCCCACCCCACATCCGCCAGCCGGAGGCATTCCGTAAGACAACGCGCGGATGTAGTCTTCATCCATCTGGTGCGCCTCGTCGTCCCCGCGCTCGCGCTCCTTCAATTGACCCTCGAAGCGCCTGCGCTGATCCTCCGGGTCATTTAGTTCGCTAAACCCATTGGAAATCTCCATCTGTCCGGCGAAGATTTCGAAGCGCTCCGTCCATTCGGGCTCCTCCGGCTTCTGTTTGGACAGCGGCGACACGGCAGTAGGAAACTCGTAAATGATTGTCGGCTGTGTGAGGTGTTCTTCCGCGGCCGCCTCGAACAAACTCGCGATGGTTTTGCCCATAGGTTCGCTGGGATTGTAGGCAATGTGGGCATGCGCCTGGTTGAACTGCTCAACCAGTTTTTTCACCCCGTCCGAGGAAGAGAAGTCGCTCATCCCCGGTTTTGCGCCGGCCGCTTCCGGCCAGTAATGGATAATGGCCTCCCGCATGGTCAGCCGCTGCCAGTTGCCCCAGTCAATTTCCTGATCGCCCCAATTCGTGACCGTTCCGCCGGCCACATCTTTCGCGGCCTGCGTAATCAACTCTTGCGTCAGATCCATCACACCCTGATAGTCGGTATAGGCCTGATAAAACTCCAGCATGGTGAATTCCGGATTCCATCTCCAGCCCAGACCCTCGTTGCGGAAGTTGCGATTGATTTCATAGACGCGATCGAATCCGCCGACCACCAGCCGCTTCAAATAGAGTTCCGGCGCAATGCGCAGATATAAATCCATATCGAGCGTGTTGTGATGAGTGACAAAAGGCCGCGCCACAGCTCCGCCGGCGATGGGCTGCATCATCGGAGTTTCAACTTCGACGAATCCGTGCGCTTCCATCGTGCGCCGCAACGACTGCACCAGTTTGCTGCGCTTCAGAAAAACGTCGCGCACGCCCGGATTCACGACGAGATCGACATAGCGCTGGCGGTAACGCAGTTCCACGTCAGTGAGCCCGTGCCACTTCTCGGGCAGGGGCAAAAGATCCTTGCTGAGGAAAGTAATCTCCTCCACATGGATCGTGAGTTCGCCGGTGCGCGTGCGAAACAAATAGCCGCTGACGCCAATGTGGTCTCCAATGTCGAGCAACTTGTACAGCTCGAAGCCGGTATCGCCGACTGCGTCTTTTTTCACGTAAATCTGCAGCCGCTGGCCGCCCTGTTGCAGGTGGCAGAATCCCGCCTTGCCCATCAACCGGATCGCCATAATGCGGCCGGCCACACGCACTTCCACGCGCGGATTGTCCAGCTGCTCCGCCGTCTTGTCCGAGTATTCCGCCAGAATCTGCGGAATAGCGTGTGTGAATTCGTATTTGCTCCGATACGCGGTTTGGCCCAGTGCCTCAATTTGTTTCAGTTTCTGGCGCCGTAATTCGTATACGTTCTCGTCGAATGCCAAGAGGATCCTTTAAGAGGGAATTGCGCCTTGTCGGCGCGGAGCACGGCAAAAAGGTTGAAACCAGATTATAAACAACCTTCTTCCGCATGTTGGGGAAGTCGAAGCCATGGCTTGCATTGAGTTATGTACTCTGGTACATTGGTACACATGGCCGATGATCCAAGGCTGCTGGTGGAACGCGTCCAAACCGGCGTTCGCATGGAGAAGCGCCTGCTCAAAATCCTGAAAGCCTTCGCCGAATACCATGACATGAGCCTGGGCGATCTTTTGGAGGGTATCGTGCTTCATGCCTTCGACGGAAAAACACCATTCAGTGCAGCCTCGCTTGAACGCATTCAGGAATTGAAGCGGTTCTATGATTTTGATCTCGATTCCAGCGCCAGCCACCGCCTGAAGGAGATCAAGGCGCGGCCCGCTCGTAAGCGAGCCACGGAGAAATAGGGGCTCATCCGAATCTATGACGGCATCTATGACAGCGCAACGCACGAAAATTGCTCTGACCGGCCTGCAGTGGACTCTGGGGCTCGTCATCCTGATCGAGGCAATTCTGTTTCTGCTTCCGAATGCCGCTCATGCATTCGCCAGTACTCACATGCCGAACATCCTGCGAATGGTGTTGGGATGGGGCGAGATCGCCGGCTGCATCCTGATGCTGATTCCGCGAACTGCCGTTCGTGGCGCAGGGGTTCTGGCGGCGGTTTTTCTTCTCGCCATTGCGATTCACCTCTTGCACGGCATGTACGAAGTGGGAAATCTGGCCATCTATACCGCCGCGGCCGGGGCGGTCGCCGTAGGCAAAGCGTAGATGCTCATGGAGAGACTGCCGCCTCGGCCGTGCGGCAAGGCCAGAGCCCGGCGC
>DATNKA010000107.1:0-13029 GCA_035603655.1 Candidatus Acidiferrales bacterium
GGCGCTGCAGACCATTGCCTCGCGCGAAGTGAAGCCGCAGGAAATGGCAGTGGTCACAGTGGGCTACATTCAGGCTGGCACCAAGAACAATATTATTCCGGACCAGGCTGAACTGGGATTGACCGTCCGCACCAACAAGCCAGAGGTGCGGAAGCAAGTGCTCGCGGCTATTGCGCGGATCACCAAGGCTGAGGCCGAGGCGGCGGGTGCGGCGCGTCCTCCCACGGTTGACCGCTATGAAGGAACAGATGTGGTGTACAACAATCCCGCGCTGGCCGAACGTCTGCGCACAGTACTGGAGTCGTCCCTAGGAAAAAAGAATGTAGTTACTGCCGAGCCCATCACCGCCTCGGAGGATTTTTCTTACTTTGTTGAACAAGGAATTCCCGGCTTTTACTTCAGCCTGGGCGGAGCGGACCCAGTAAAGTTTGCCCAAGCTGATGCTGCCGGGACGATGCTGCCGTCAAACCACTCCTCTCTTTTCGCTCCAGACGTAGATCCGGCGCTGCACACTGGCATTGCCGCGGAGGTGGCCGTGCTGAGGAGTCTGCTGCATGGATCGGCGGAGGATTTGCGGAAGAGTATCGCAACTGAGAAGGCTGAGCGATAGCTGGCGGGGCCCGGTTTCCGACTACCGACAAACCGGGACTCCTCGCACCAGCGCCGAGACACCAATCAGCTGCTCCGTGCAGGGCGGACGAAGGTTCCCGTTGAATTCTTCTGGGGATGAGATCTTCTGAACAGGGCTCGAAACTCATGGTTTGTCTCCCTCGGCTTTTTACTCGGCGCCGGAACCTGGATTGAGTTCTCCCTGGTCCCTTGGTTCGCCTGCAATCGTCATCGTCAGAAAGACAGTATTTACCGGACCACGAGAGCAGTCCCGGTGCGGTCAATGCTGTCAATTTTGACGCTTGTGGCTAAAACAAAATTGTGGTATACAAGGCGCAAATCTTTACCTTCGGGAGGAGTCATGTTCTCTCTCCGTCAGCTCGCGATGTGTTCCGCGTTCGCGATATTGTCCGTCTCTTCCGCTCTAGCCGGCTCGGTCAGCCTGAATGAGAACTTTGACGAATTGACCCCAGCACTTGGCGTGACTGCGGTAGGGGCCTTCAGTGCTATCAACGGGACCAATGTTGACATCTTAGGAGGGGGGCTGTTTGGGAACCTTTGTGTTTTGCCGGAGTCGGGGAACTGCATCGATCTCGACGGTACCGGTGGTAAAAGTCAGGGCGTTCTTGAGACGATCGCTGCCATCACTTTGCACCCCGGCATTCGTTACACCTTGAGCTTTGACCTTATTGGCTCGCAGCGAGGAGTCACGACATCGACGACAGTCAGTCTCGGTCCTTACTTAAAAACGTTTGTTCTGGGGAGTACTGACGACAAGGACGGTATCGTAAGCGTACAATTTACTGTTCCGTCCACAACCGTCACCCACCTTGAATTTCAGAGCAACACTCCTGGTAACGTAGGGGCTCTGCTCGACAATGTTTCCATCACGTCGAGTCCGGTTAGCACGGTCCCCGAGCCTTCCAGTTTAGTTTTGGTGGGGAGCGGGCTACTCGGGTTAGCATTGCGCTGTGTGAAACAAAGGCGACACTGAAAACCTTCCCGCCATCCGCCAAAATCCCAGGGAGCCCATCCACAATTGTCGCTGATGCGATGGGACTCCTGCCCTCGTAGTCGAAGGACTTGTCCACCGCCGCCAGCATGATCAACGCGCGGGCTGAGACGGCGGCCACAAAAGCCCGCATTCCGCGATGCAATGAAATCTCGTAGGTGCTTGATCGCTTGATCCCGGCAGACGGTTTCAATGAATGGTCGCGGACGGGGAAGACCAAGCGGGACCGTACTGTTTTGAAGTCAATGCGGAGAGTTGTTCGGGTTCGCAGGAGTTTGGGAGCGATGGAAGGACGCAGGCGGCAACTGGGGCAAGGCGTGCTCGATCTAACGACGACCTCGAATGCTGTGATCTCAACTGTCCACGACAGAATGCCAGTGATCCTCGATCCAGACGCCCACGATGTTTGCCTTGATCAATCAGACTGCAGCACTACCAGGCCGTCATTCGTTGACTCGCGGATGCCCGCTCCGTAAGATGAAGCGACTCGAACGCCAATTTATCTCCTGAATGATCGGCCAGACCATTTCGCATTACCGCATCGTCGAGAAACTCGGTGGCGGCGGGATGGGAGTAGTGTACAAAGCCGAGGACACACGGCTGCGGCGTTTCGTTGCCCTCAAGTTCCTTCCCGACGAAGTTGCCCGCGATCCGCAGGCACTGGCCCGCTTTCAGCGCGAGGCACAGGCTGCGTCTGCGCTGAATCATCCCAATATTTGCACCATTTACGACATCGGCGATCAGGATGGCCAAGCCTTTATCGCCATGGAATTCCTGGATGGCGTAACGCTGAAGCATCGCATTGAAGGGCGTCCCATGGAGACCGAGACGCTGCTCTTATTAGCCATCGAGATTGCGGACGCTCTTGATGCGGCTCACAGTAAAGGGATTGTGCATCGCGATATCAAGCCGGCAAATCTATTCGTCACGGAACGCGAACACGCGAAGATTTTGGATTTTGGCCTGGCAAAACTCACACCCAAAGCCCGTTCATCAACCCTGCTTGCAGGCGCGGCAACCCAGGCCGCCAGCATCGACGAGCAGCATCTCACCAATCCGGGCGCAGCTCTAGGCACGGTCGCCTACATGTCGCCGGAACAGGCGCTGGGAAAAGAACTCGATCCGCGCACCGATTTGTTTTCCTTCGGGGCCGTACTCTACGAGATGGCCACGGGCACGATGCCGTTCCGTGGGGATACTTCCGCGGCTGTCTTTAACGCCATTTTGGAACGCTCTCCGATCGCTCCGGTTCGCCTCAACCCCGATGTTCCGCCGAAACTGGAAGACATCATCAACAAGGCACTGGAGAAAGATCGTAATCTGCGCTACCAGCACGCCGCCGACTTGCGCGCTGATCTCCAGAGGTTGAAACGAGATACTGAATCGGGACGAAGCGCAGCGGTAATGGCGATGCCGCAACCTGCTCCGAACTCATCCTCGGCGCAGGAAGTATCGGGGCATGCGGTAGCCGTGACAAGTGTGAGCGGCACTGGCTCTGCAGTGGTTCCGGCGGGAATTTCTTCGAGTGCGTCTACGGCCCGGGTATTCGGAAAACGCCAGGGGATGATGCTGGCCGCGGTGGTAATCCTGCTGGCTGCAGGGGCAGGGTTCTTTTTTCTGCGCGGCCGAAGCTCGCGTTCTGCGGGCGGCGGAGCCCACAAGGCGATCGCCGTACTGTACTTCAGCAACCTGTCACAGGATCCTTCGCTCAGTTGGCTCGACAGTGGCCTGACTGACATGCTGACCACGAACCTGGCGCAGGTAAAGGGCCTGGATGTGATCTCCACCGAACGCGTGATGGGAGCGGTGCAGCGTGCGACCAAGGATGGCAAGTCGTTGGATCGTGCCCAGGCGCAGGAGGTGGCGCGCGATGCCGGGGCCGACGCCTACATTACCGGAGCCTTGCTAAAGATTGGGCCGACCGAACTACGCCTCGATGTTCGCGCGCAGGACACCGGCACAGGCCAGATCCTGTTCTCGGAAAAGCTGGAAGGACAGGACCTGCAGAGCATCTTTGGCATGGTGGACCGGCTCACCGCGAGCATTGCCAGCAGCTTTTTGCCGGCGTCCGAGGTGCCGCAGAAAGCGCCGGAGATCGAGCAGGCTTCCACCTCCAACGTGGAGGCCTATCGCCATTACCAGTTGGGCATTGACTACGGCCGCCGCTATCTCACCAGCGATGCCGTTCGCGAATTGGAAGAGGCGGTCCGTTTGGACCCCCAGTTCGCTCTGGCCGAACTGCGCCTGGCCGACCAGTATCGCCTTCTGGGTGATTTGCGGCGCAGCAACGAGCTTGCGATCAAAGTGAGTCAAGACCAGTCGCGCCTGCCGCGTTACGAGCAGTTGGCTTTGCAGGTGCTCAAAGCCCGTCGCTCCGAAGATCCGGAGGCCGAACTGGCCGCCTTTCAGCAACTAGTATCCGAGTTCCCCCGCCAGAGTCTCGATCGGGGCATCCTGGCCGGCATGCTGGGCGGCTCCGGCAAGCAAGAGCAAGCGCTGAAGTTGCTGCAACAAGGACTCGCGCTGGATCCCAAGAATGAAGATGTATTGAACTTTGAGTCCTACGGATTGGCTGCGGTGGGCGATTTTAGTGGCGCGCTGGCAGCGAATGACAGCTACACGGCGATTCGTCCCGGCGATGCTAATCCGCTTGACACCCGCGGCGACGTACTGTTCATGGCGGGCCGGGATGACGAAGCGGCAGCCGCCTACCGAAAGGTTCTTGAGCTGAAACCGGACTTCGGTGACTACGCGGAGTACCTCAAGCTGGCTATCGTCTACACCGATCAGAAGAAACCCGACATGGCCAATGCCGCCTTCCAGCAATATGCCCACCGCGCCTCTGTCCTCTCGCGCCTTTATGTTCCGGGCTTCGAGGCGCAGTTCAAGCAGACGGGAGGCGATTTGGAAGGCGCACTGGCTAGTTACCGGGAGGTCGTGCTCCAACTTGAACACGCAAAACAGAGCCAGGCTGCGCGGACGTTTCTGCGATCGTTCGCTGCCTTGTCTGTCCTGCTGGGAGAGGGTTCCTCCGCTCTTTCGTTTACGCAACAACAGAAGCTCGATGATTATGAACAGGAAACGGTGGCCTTCCTCGAAACCGTTGCGGGAAACCCATCCGCCGCTCAGCAAAGCCTACAACGATTCGCCTCCAGTCATCCCTGGATCGCGCCGCGGGCGCTTGAAATTAATCAAGCCTTCGCTGATATCACGGCAGCGGTGCAGCGTGGCGATGGGCCAGCAGCCTTAAGTCGTGCCACCAGCATTCCCGATTTCCAGTCTCCTTATTTGCTCTTCCTCAAAGGCCGCGCCCATCTGCTCACCAACGACTATGCTCCGGCGGAAACCGAGTTTCGCGGAGTCTTAGGGAACGAGCGCTCGCTGGCGAACTCTGGGACTTTGACGCAGCGTTTTCCCCTGCTCGGTATTCTTTCCCACTACTATCTTGGCCAACTCTACGAGCGAACCGGCAAACGCGATCAGGCGATCAATGAATACCAGGAATTTCTCTCTCGCTTCACGGGTCCGCAAACCCGACTCTCCCAAGTCGCCGATGCCCGCGCCGCACTCAAGCGACTGATGCAATAAAGAGCCCGGGGCCTGCGTCGCCCCTCCCGAGAAACTCGACCCCTGATCGAGCCATTCGGAAGGCGTACCCCTTTCCAGATCACCTATCGACGAATGCCCGGAGCGATAATGGCGCTACAATTCCTAAGGCTGGTAGGCCCCGAAGTCCTTGGGTTACACTCGTCGCTAACCACACCCGCGATTGCTTGCCCTTCTGCTTTTGGTTTCTTACCCTTCCGATGACGATATTCCTGGCGGCCGGCATTGTTCAGGTTATTTGCCTTCGCGGCGCGGAGAAGGCCAGACTCAGAGCGACGACCAATGTGAACTGGGATTGCTTGCTGCTGCGCCGCGTCCGTAAAGATCTTCAGTGGTGAGGCTAGAGAGATATTCTGGATATCGAAAACGGAGCAATACCATACGGGCTTGCAGGTTTGTGAAGCGAGTTTTCTAAGAGCCAATCTGGGCCAGGATGGCCCTGGCTTCCGCCGCCGGATCGGCAGCTTCAGTGATGGGCCGCCCTACCACGATGTGGCTTGCGCCTGCGGCAATCGCTTCCGCCGGAGTGACTACGCGGACCTGGTCTGCATGGCCCTCGCCAGCGAGGCGCACGCCGGGAGTTACGATGGCAAAATCGTGTCCCAGTTCTGAGCGTAGCCTCGAAGCCTCGCGTGCGGAGGCGACAATCCCTCCGCATCCGTTTGCCAGGGCGAGGGCCGATAGCCGTAAAACTTCATCTTGCACCGCTGATTGAATCCCGATCTTCTGCAGATCGTTCTCGTCCAGGCTGGTGAGTACCGTCACGCCCAGCACGATGAGCACGGGATTGACGGCACGGGCAGCGTCGACCGCAGCGCGCACCATCTTATCGCTTCCCGACGCATGTACCGTCAGCATGCTGACTCCGAGCCGCGCGGCCTCGTGAACCGCTGCAGCTACTGTGTTCGGGATGTCGTGGTACTTGAGGTCGAGAAAGACGCGCCGGCCCGACTCCACCAAATCCCGCACGAACTGCGGACCTTCGGCGGTGTAGAGCTGCATTCCGACTTTATAGGTAAAAGCCGACTCCCCGACAGCCGCCACGATCTTGCCGGCGGCCGCTGCCGTGCCGACGTCCAGCGCCACTATCAATTTCCGGCGCGGGTCTCTTTCATGTTCATGGGAGACAAATTGGGGGGAATTTTCCTGCTGCCGATCGCTGCCAGGGATGAGATGGGGCAGAGTAGTCTGCATCCCCAGCAGTGTAAAGCTTCTAGCGGAGTTCCGCTATAGGATGGTTGGCGGCGACAGTTTGGTAGATCGGCCGGTGCTGAGACGTGCCGGCTTTCACCAGATCGAGTCTAACTTTTTGCAAGCCGCGCTGTTGGAATTGCAAGACCTGAGCGGCCCCGTAAGACAGATCGATGATCCGGCCCGCTACGACGGGTCCCCTATCGTTGACTTTTACGACTACCGCCCGTCCGTTGCGCAGGTTCGTCACCCGCACGTAACTTCCCAAGGGAAGGGTCGGGTGGGCTGCGGTCATGTCGTACATATCGTAGTCTTCGCCGCTGGCGGTCGGTTTTCCGTCGAAATACTCGCCATACCAGGAAGCGGTACCAATTTGATACGGTTTAGTCTTACCGGCCTGTTTTTGATTCTCGGGCTTATTTTGGGCGGATCTCGTTGGGGCTGAACTGGCCTCCGAGCTGTTCGGTCCCTGAGCCGCTCCTAGCCCGACGATCAGCAAGCCGATCATCAGTCCATGAGCTATACGTCTTCGCATTCAGTTCTCCTCGCATCTCAAAAAGTCGTCCTAGCTAGGCTCTTTCGTTAACGTTCTGTAAATGGTAGGGTGCTGGTAAGGGCTTGTCAACCCGAAAGTACGTGGTCTATAGTGACCTGGTAGTTATCTATATCTTACGTAACTTGTTGTTAAACATGAGATAAGGTAACTATGTCCATAAGAACAAGTAGCTTACGTATTTACTATATAGTAAATACATAAATCCAGCAGCCTGGCAACCATCTTCATCCTCAATGGAATCAGCGACTTGTACGGCATTTATTGATAAGTTGTTTACTGCCAGCGTTTTAGGCAGAAGGTTGCTGAGACGGGCAATGATTTTTTTCGATCCAAGGACCAGAAGCCAACCGAGATCATCCCGGTTCTGAGAGCTCAATTGGGATTCTTAATCGCGAGTTTTATCTGCTATGGCTGAGACACCTTTAGTCGTATTGAGCATCGCCGGCTTTGACCCCTCCTCTGGCGCGGGCGTCACTGCCGACATTAAGACCATCGCCGCCCATGGATGCTATGGCATCGCCTGCCTCACGGCCGTCACTGTACAGTCGACTTCCGGCGTCCGACGGGTTGAAGCCGTCGATCCGAGCGTTATTACCGAGACCCTTGAGGAACTCACGGCGGACATCCCCATCGCAGCCGTCCATATTGGGATGCTCGGCAGCGCCAAAGTGGTCCGGGTGGTGGCAGACTTCCTGAGCCAGCGTTCCGGAAAAGCCAAGCTGCCTAACGTGGTCCTTGATCCAATCTTGAAGTCTTCCTCCGGCACTCCCTTACTTGACGCCCCAGGCACCAGGCTGCTCATTGAAAGGCTTATCCCCCTCGCCGATGTGCTCACTCCGAATGTCGAGGAGGCTGCTGCGCTTACTGGACTGAAGGTTAGCGATCTCGACGAGATGCGCGCCGCCGTGGCCAAACTGCATCAGATGGGCTCGAACGCCGTGGTTATCACCGGCGGACATCTGGACAAAGCTATTGATTTATTGAGCTTCACGACGAAACGGGGGATCGAGCAGGAAATCTTCAAGGCGGAACGGCTACGCTCGAACTTTACCCACGGCACGGGATGCGCGTTCTCCACGGCAATGGCCTGCCATCTCGCACTCGATCGCGGACTCCCTGAAGCCGCTTTGCTGGCCAAGACCTACGTCACAGCCGCCATTGCGGCCGGCCATCCCCTAGGCCGCGGAACTGGCCCGGTACATCACCTTTACCGCATGCACCAGCAGCGTCGGGCGGCTGGTTCCGGAAGCGAATCGTAAGCTGGCGCGCGGAGAATGCTGGGGGAGGGAACTAATCGCGATCGCCTGAAGGCCTTTTCAACAGAATTCCGGCCACAAATGACGCCGTAGCCGCCAGGAGCCACTCAATGCGCCACATCTGGATCGCCTCAAACTCCGCCAAATTGGATGCCTTGTAGAAGAAGCTTACTCCGAGAGCACCTACGACGCAGCCCAAGCCAACCATGAAGGCGACCAATGCCGCCGTGGGCAAGCCAACCCAGCGTTTGATCTCATGGAAGTGCAGGTAGTGCAGCCACGCGGGAAACCGCAGCGCCTGCCATGCTCGAGCTGTCGACTCGGCAACAGCTCCAACCCGAGCCACGTTTCTGGCCAGAAGGCCAGTCCTATGCAATGCATCTTTATTTGAATTTGACTCTGTGGACGCCGCCGATAGAACACGTCGGCCTAGCCCACAAGCGTGGCAGAACCTTGCGCCGATCAGGAACTCGCTTCCGCAACCACCGCAGGTCTCCACCAAATTTTGAGCGGTCGAAGGTGGAAGGGCTGTCTCGATCGCGGGATCGAGGACGGTGGGGGGCCTCCAAAATTCGTGCTGCACGTCGTGAACTACTTGAGCCATAGCCAGGAAACTCTTGAGGAACGTTATTATGCATAACGCAAATCAACAGCCAAAATCTGCCGCGCCTAAAAGTCCTCGAGTCAGCGACTTGCAAATTATTAACCAGTGAGCGAGCGGATCTTCGCGCAATTATTACCCGCAAACTCGCGTAAAGATGCCCCGGTGTTGCAGTCTCTATCTCCACGGGCAGCTACACAGCACAACATCAACAGTTCACTAGACTCTTGTGGTTTCTGGCGTGACCCGTCCCTCATGACACCGTCGCTTCGCGTTGGACTTCCCGAAAAACTCGATTCTGCACTCTCGCCTTTAGTTAAATTCGGTTAAACTGAGATCAAGGGTAGAACGCTCGGGATGCAGTTGAATCGGAAATTCACGAGAATTCTGTTTGCCAGCACCATTCTGTTGTGCCTTGGAAGCCTATGCTTGCTGCCCTTACACGCCAGTCCCCAAACGCGCCCGGCTACGGGAATAAGTCTCGCACCAGCTGCCACTAACTCTTCCGCTCTCGATCCTCTGGTTGGCAGTGCCTTCGATCACTTCTACAACATGGATTACGACCGCTCGGTACAGGAGTTCGAGAAGGTGCTCGCCCGCCATCCAAACGATCCTGCCGCGGTTAATCACCTTCTGGCCACGGTCTTGATGCGCGAACTTTACCGCATGGGCGCGATGAATACCGGGGAATATGCCAACGACAGCTTCATTGGCCAGGCGCATCGCACCGCCGACGCCAAGGTGAAGGAGCGGATCAAACAATTAGTGGACCGCGCAGAAACCCTTGAAGAGCAAGAACTCAAGGCCGATTCCAGCAACGTAGATGCTCTCTACGCCCGTGGAGTCACCCGCGCACAGTTCTCGCTTTATACCGCTCTGGTCGAGCGCGCCTGGTTCTCGGCCTTGCGCAACGCCGTCGGCGCCCGTCACGATCACGAACGTGTTCTCGAACTGGATCCCAACTACGTGGATGCGAAGCTGGTCGTGGGCGCCCACAACTATGTGGTGGGCAGCCTGCCCTGGAGCGTGAAAGCCGCCGTCGCCATAGTGGGTCTGAGCGGGACGAAAGAGAAAGGTCTTCAATACCTGCACCAAGTCGCGGACAGCGGCGGCGAAAATAGCGTTGACGCTAAAGTCGTGTTGGCCCTGTTCCTACGCCGTGAGCATCGCTATGACGAGGCCCGTGCCCTCATGCATGATCTCGCGGGCCGCTACCCCAGGGATTATTTATTCCCGTTGGAGGAAGCCAATCTTTTCCGCTCCGCCGGTCAGGCCCAGGAAGCTGCAGCTGCCTATCGCAAAGTCTGGCAAAACGGCCATGAAGGGAAGTACGGGAACCTGCATTACGAGGTAACCGCGTGGACATTGGGCGAGTTACTCCGCAGCCAGAAAGACTTTTCCGGGGCTGCGGCCGCCTACGAACTGGTTAGTCAAGCTCCCAATCCCGATCCTGAGACACTTCAAAAAGCCAACCTGGCCGCCGGCGAAATGTATGACATCCTCCAGCAGCGTGAGTTGGCGGTGAAGAAGTATCAAACCGTCCTCGCCGAAAGCAACAGCACACCTCTCGCCGAGCAAGCCCGCAGGCACATCAAACAGGCCTATCGGGAGTGAGGTTTAAGCTCCCCACACGCTTTGGGAGTCTGGTTGTTGACGGCGGTTCCTCCTCCCCGAGTGTTCCTGCCTGGGCAGGACACTTACACTCTGCGGGCTGGTAATGGCCTACGGCGATCCTGCGGCTTGGCGATAACCCGTCGAAGTGATCGTAAATACGAAAAGCTCTGGAGATTCAATTTTTGAGATGTCCTGAAGGCATCGAGTATTCACGTCGTCGCGCTGTCCATCCCCGGCATCAATGCCGAAGCTTTTCGCGTGGGATTAAAGCTCGCGACCGCGACTTTGGGCATGTTTAGATAGGTGTTGGTCGTGAACCGGTTCCCGGAGCTATCGGCAATATAGGCGGCAAGTTGGTAAGCACCCGGATGGCTGCAATGCGGAATTATTAAGCGCTTGTAGTGGGACAGCCTCGTGATTGGCGGAATCGGCGGCAGCCAGATAGGGACAATATATCTCCCCGTTCTGCGCCGCTGGCATCGCCGGATTGATAGTCAAAGCCGTCAAGGAGCTATCGCTGTTCCGCGCGAACCCGAAAATGTCCTGATACCAGTGCAACTCGCCCCTATGCGCACTGATATGAAGGGAACTTTCGTCTTAAAATTGCGTACTCCTCTTGTGAGAGGTGGTAGAGCTATGTACTGCAATTACTGCGGCAAAGTCATTCAGGACGACGCAGCGGTTTGCGCCTATTGTGGCATCCGCGTGGGCGCCTCGGTTGCTCGCAAGCGTTTGGTCCGCCCCCGGCAAGGACGCAAGATCGCAGGGGTTTGCCTGGGCTTCGCGGAATACTTTGACATCGACGTGACCGCCATCCGCCTGGTGTGGCTGATCGCATCTTTCATGACCGGTATTGGCGTCATTTCCTATCCCATCGCGTGGATCATCATGCCGGAAGAGCCTTTGCTGTTGATGGCTCCTGCCGGAGCCGAGCCCGTTACGAATTCCTAGACTCCGACGCCCGAACTTGGAACCGGGACGGACTTAAATCTGGAATTTAGGATGACGGTGCGAATAAAGTATCCATTTGCGACACGCCTCGCGCATCTGTGATTAAATCGCTGGCATGCAGCGCATCAAAAGCGGCGACGCGGAAATTGTCTATCACGTGCTGGGCGAAGGTCCACCTGTAATTCTTCTGCATCCGTTTCCCGCGAATCATGAATTCTGGCTGCCTCTAGCGGATCGATTGTCCTCGCGATATCGCTTAATTCTTCCCGATCTGCGTGGTCACGGAGATTCGGAAATTGGCGAAGGTTCCGCCACCATGGAGAAGCATGCTGCCGATCTTTTCCGCGTGATGGACGACGCCGAAGTCGATCGCGCTCCCCTTATTGGAGTTTCCATTGGCGGATACGTCCTGTTCGAATTCTGGCGGAAGCATCGCGGGCGTATCGCTGCGCTTGGCCTGAGTAATACGAAAGCGCCAGCGGATTCTCCCGAAGCCCGCGCTGCTCGCCTGCATGCGGCAGATGACGTGCTCGAGCGGGGGACCGAACCATTCTTTGACAGTATGATTTCGCGGCTGTTGGCCACGAGCACCCGCGAGTTGCGGCCCGATCGGGTCGAAGGCGCCCTACGCATGATGCGCAAGATGTCCGCCGAAGACGTGGCCCAGGTGCAGCGTGGCATGGCGGAGCGTCCAGACTCGGTTGCTACGCTCAAGACCATCAATGTCCCGACGCTCCTCGTGACTGGAGAGCAAGACCTGCTCACTGGCATGAATGAAGCAGACCTGATGCGCCAGCACGTTCCCCATAGCCACCTGTTCGTCATTGCGAAAGCTGGCCACTATGCGCCGTGGGAACAGCCCGAGGAAGCCGGCCTAGTGTTGCGTCAGTTTTTAGATGGACTCTAGAATTCACCTCGGTCTGGTTCGCGCTAAAATCGAGGACGCTATGAAAAGGTTGTGTTGCCTCGTCACAGTGGCAATCTGCTTCGTCGCTTTCGAATTTTGTGGTTATTCGCAGACCTCCTCTCCGGAACGCCCCCCTATTCTAGGCATCGATCACGTCTCCTTCTACACTACCGCGCCAGACGGAGTGAAGACGCTTGACGGCGGAACGCTCGGCCTCGCGTCCGCTTCGCCGGTGGAGCCTGGCGGGCTGCTGCGATACCTTGTCGGCAAGCAGTGGGTGGGTTACAGCAAGGCGCCCAATCCCGACGCCATCGACCGCATGGACCACGTCGCCTTCGCCACCCCCAACGTCGTCGCGTTGCGTCAGTATCTGGTTGCGAAGGGTGTGACGGTTTCTGCAATCGAGAACCGCGCCGACCATAGTCTATGCATCACCGTGGCCGATCCGGAAGGCCATCGCATTGAGTTCATCGAGCGCGGCAAAGTCGAAGTGCCCGCATCGCCTGATTCCACGGTTTCCCGCCACATGATCCACGTTGGATTTCTGGTTCACAACCGCGATGCGGAAGATCATTTCTACCGCGACTTGCTTGGATTTCACCTGTACTGGCACGGAGGAATGCAGCCCGGCGCTACTGACTGGGTTGCCATGCAGGTGCCCGACGGCACCGATTGGTTGGAATACATGCTCAATCATCCCGACCATCCCGACCTACGGCTGATGGG
>DATNKA010000108.1:0-2090 GCA_035603655.1 Candidatus Acidiferrales bacterium
GACCACGGTGCCGGAATCGATATCGAGCACTTCCACCTGCGTTCCGTGGGAGACGTATAGGCGCCGGGCGCCTTCGTCGACGCTGAGGTAGTCAAAGCTTCCCTGCCCCGCGACCGGAATTTTTTTAGTGACGGAGTAACCGCCGTCGGCCGCAGCCGCGGCAAATAGAGCGCTGCTCAATAAAGCAGCAGCTAAATACATAGTATGACTTCGCATGAATTTTTCCTCGACAGCAACCTTAGAGCAAATGCCTGAAATTTGCCTGAAAGCGCGACCTCCAGCAATCAGAACTTGACGCGAACCATGAACTGAATCTGCCGAGGCAGTCCGGTACCGGTATTGGGCGATGCCGCGTTGTCATTGTTGTTATTGAAATTGTTGGTCGTGCTGATAATCCCGAAGCCGCCATCCGGCGACAGCGTGCCCGGTTGTCCCGCAACAGTGGTATCGACGTAGGCCAAACCGAGAACGCTTGGGTCCCCCAGTTGAACGTGGTTGAATATATTGAACGCTTGCACCGCGAATTCCAGTGCGGTGCGCTCAGTGAGCTTCGTTTCTTTGGTAAGGGCAAAATCGATCTGCCAGCTATTGAGAGCGCGAATCGCTCCGTTAGGTTCGTTGCCAAATCGAGTGAAATTCCCATTCGCGTCTGTCGGGGGAGGCGCGAAAGCGGCGGCGTTGATGTACGGCTGCCCGAAATGCCTTCCGCTCGAAAGCGTAAGTGGCACTCCTGGGATGAGGTCTGGACGCTGATTTGTCTGATCGTTACCATCGGGCAGAAGATACGTGTCTACAAGAGCAGCTTGCGAAAATGGATTAGCTGGATCACTTATCGACCCGCTGAGATCAAGTTGAGCGGTGAGCGGATGCCCGGTGTGCCACAGGCCGATGCCACTCACTTGCCATCCGCCAAACACTTTACGGAGCGCACCGGGAGAATTTAAGAAGGGCTTTCCTGGTCCGAACGGAAGTTCGTAAACAGCATCGACGGTCACATTGTGGCGAATGTCGAATATGCTTGGGCCTTTGTCGCAAGGCAGACAATTGACATTTTCCGGACCGGTTGATTCCCCGCCTCCAACAGAACCGTCATTGATGGAATGCGACCAGGTGTAGCGGCCCTGGAATTCGAGTCCCTTGCTGAATCGGCGCTCAAGGGATAGCCCAAGCGCGTTGTAGGTGCTGGAGCCGATGTCTCTCTTGATGTCTACCGAACCAAAGGGATCCGAGGTCGTAAAGCCGGGGTTCGTTGGATCGGGGACGTAATATTGATCGAGAGGGCGCACGCAATCGGTAGCGCTGATCAGAGGATAGCCCGCCGCCACGTTAGGCGTTAACGGAGTCGTGCAAAGGTTTACTCCACCACGAGAGAATAGCCGGTTCCCTCTGCTCCCCAGATATTGCGCCGAAGCCAATACATTCGCGGGAAATTCATGCTCGACCGTGAATCCCCACTCTTCGGCGTATAAATCTCGACGCCCCTGCCGCTGCAGCGCTCGGGGATGGGAGCCCGCCTTGTCGAGACCAGTGATTCCGGATAGGTCAGGACTGGTCTGTTCGAAGGCGGGGCTGAGAGCTACCTGTTTGTTCAGCTTTATGCGGTATGTGTCGCTCTCCAGGCCGGCATTCAGATCGTCGTTCTGAGCCGCCCCATGGTAAATGCCAAAACCGGTCCGGAATACCGTCTTGCCGTGGAACGCGCCCGGAGCCCAAGCCAGAGCGATTCTGGGATCAAAGTTCCTGTAATTGGGGTTGTACAAGTCCGGATTGGTCGGGCATGGCGGCGTATTAATTGGACCGAGCGTTGGAGAGATCGGAACTACATTGAATGACCCTGAACCCAGGCAGACGCCGTGAAACTGATTCAGATCGAAAACCGTGGTTCGGTTCGTCGCTTCGTGAGCAACGCCGTAATATTCCCAGCGCAGTCCAGCGGTGAAAGTAAAAGTCGGAGTAACTTTCCACTCATCCTGGAAGTACGGCATGTAGAAATTGCGGCGCAGCCGATGGCAACACCACGGAGCATTGAACTGAATGTTGGAGAGCGTCGCTGTTGCCATGTCATCCGTGCTGCCGAAGCTCAGAATGTT
>DATNKA010000109.1:0-10861 GCA_035603655.1 Candidatus Acidiferrales bacterium
GTTATCTTGGAGTTTGCGTGATGGCGTTCGTGGGCGTATGTACGGCTCAGAATGCCAAGCAGAATACCAAGAAGAAAGATGAGCATCGGACGGTCACACAGGTGCTCGACCGCTCCGTCACGAATACCGAGCATGAGTTCACTTCCGCGGCGGAGGCCATGCCGGAAGATAAGTTCGAATTCGCGCCCACGAATGGTGAGTTCAAAGGGGTGCGCACCTTCGGCGAACAAATAAAACACGTGGCCGCGGTGAACTATATTTTTGGGGCGGCAATACTGAGCGAAAAAGTTCCAGTGGATGTCGGCGACGAATCCGGACCTGCATCGGTGAAGACCAAGGCGGAGATCCTCAGCTACTTGAAAGACTCATTTGCCTATGTTCACAAGGCTATTGAGACGGTGAACGAGAAGAATCTGGTCGATCCCCTAAAGAGTCCCTTCGGAGAAGGATCCGTGACGCGGCTGGGCCTGGCGACCAGCGTTGCGGCTCATGGCTTCGACCACTACGGGCAGATGGTGGAATATCTGCGCATGAACGGAGTCGTACCTCCAGCCAGCCGGTAGGGATTCTTTTAAGCATTTAGCTACGACGAGGCGCATCGTCCTCGGGCGCAGCGATGAGGCTGGATAGGTGGCGCCGGAAGCTGATCGTAGGTTCTTTGGCAACGCGCTCCGGATAGGATTCAACAGCGCGAAGAAACTCCTGGATCTCTTCAAAGGCCTGCCGATTGCGATGCGAGATGTGACGTTGCATTTTCGGCTTCATTCTTTTACCCCAAATACTTGCCGAGTTCTCGCCGCAGCAGCAACCCTTATGTTGAAATTAACACGTGCAGGTGGGGAAAGTTTCGGTTTTGGGAATTACTAGTTCATGACATTTCTTGCGATTCGCAGGACTTCATCTACGGGCTGCACCTGAGGAGATCGAAGTGAGAAGCAACTCGGCGCGCATTCCCTTGCTGGCAAGATGAGCGGCAACAACTTTTGTTGTTTTCTGAGCTGATGAGTGGGGGTCGAGAAAGACGACGACCGACGGACCGGCCCCACTCAGTACCGCACCCAGAATTCCCGGACTCCCCGTCAGCTCATGCAAGCACGGCAGCAGCGGACAGAGTGGAGCGCGGTACGGCTGGTGCAGGCGATCTTCAAGCGCGGTTGCAAGTAATTCGTGACGCCCTTGCATAAAAGCAACGAGCAGCAACATGGAGTTTTGAATGTTGATCACGGCATCGGCTCGGGAATACTGCGCCGGGAGAACGCGTCGAGCTTCTTCAGTGGATAGCATCTGATCGGGAAGGGCGAGCAGCAGCGGCCACTTCCCTTTCGGCCTGATGCTGACTACTTGCGCCTCGGCTTCCCCAGACATGCGGGCCACGGTGAGCCCTCCCATCCAGCAGGCGGAGGCGTTATCAGGATGGTGCTCGCGTCGCGACGCCTCGCCGATGATTTGGGCATTGGTCCATCGCAGCCCCCCGAAGTGATTGGCCAAGGCGATGCCAGCCAGACGCGCCGCAGCAGAAGAGCCACAGCCCTTGCCGATCGGAATGTCGTTTCTGATGCCAAGAGACAACGGAATAACATCTGCGCCTTGCGCGTCGAGGATCTCGCGGTAGGTGGTGAGGATCAGGTGGTTCTCCAAAGCCTGGCAGATTTCGAGATCGCGGCCGCGGGCACGAATGGAAAATTCGGTGGCAGGCCGGGCATCGATCGTAATAAACAAATCCATCGCCAGCGCGGCGGCATCAAAGGCCGGCCCTAGATTCGCTGAGGTCGCAGGGAGCGCCAGGCGGAACGCTGGAATTGATTTCTGTTTCTTCCTAGACATTGGCTTGCGTAGGATCGGCTTTATCTGCTCGCTCCAATGTCTGGATTACCGCTTCCAAAGTGGCATCGAGCACGACGGGAGGATGGCGTAGCGGCTTCAGTCGCGCGTTGTCGCGCTCATTCACGGTATCGCGAAAGAGCTCGCCGCGGTGGAACTCCATGGTGAAGTCAGGATCCTTAAGCAGATTTCCGGTGAGCACCAGGACAACAGTTTCTTCCGGCTTTACAAATCCCTGGCGTAGCAATTTCTTCAGTCCGGCGAGAGTGACCGCGGAGGCGGGCTCGCAGCCAATTCCTTCCCCGCCGATTTCAGCTTTCGCCTGCGCCATCTCGACCTCGCTCACTTCTTCGCAGGCGCCCCCGGTGGCTTGAATAACTCTTACCGCCTTTTCCCACGAAGCGGGATTGCCGATGCGGATGGCGGTGGCACGAGTCTCAGGCGGCACGCTGACCAGGTGCTTACCTCCAGCTTCGCGCAGGGTGCGTACCAACGCGTTGGCCCCTTCGGCCTGAATCACGGATAACTTCGGCAGATGCGGGATCAGTCGGAGATCCAGCATTTCCAGCAGCGCTTTGCCGATCGCAGAACTGTTTCCCAGGTTGCCGCCGGGCACGATGATGTGGTCGGGCGGATGCCAATCGAGTTGCTCTAACAATTCAATGGCGAGAGTCTTCTGACCTTCAATGCGAAATGGGTTGATGGAATTCAATTGGTACACGGGGGCGCGTCGCACAAGTTCTTGCAGCAGTCGAAGGCAGCCATCGAAGTCGGTGCGGAGTTGGCAGGTGAGGGCGCCGTAGTCGAGTGCCTGAGATAATTTGCTCCAGGAGATTTTCCCTTCGGGCACAAGGACCAGGCTGCGCATGCCACCTCGCGCTGCATAGGCGGCCATCGATGCGGAAGTATTCCCGGTGGATGCGCAAGCCACCCAGTGGTATCCCGTTTGGCGTGCAAAGGTGGCGGCAACGGTCATACCTGCATCCTTGAAGGAGCCACTCGGGTTCATGCCCTGATGTTTCGCATAGAGACGCGACACGCCGGTGAGGTGCGAGGACTGCGGCAGCTCGTAGAGCGGAGTGTTACCCTCTCGCAGGGAAATCACAAAGTCCGCGGACTCGGGCGCGGGCAAAAGTTCGCGGAAGCGCCACACACCGCTGAGATCTAGCAATTCGTTCGAGGAGCGGCGCGCATGCCAAATTGATTTTAGGGTCGCGGCGGGAAGGTTGGATGACTTCCAGGACGAATCGGTAATCTCCAGCAAATTCTTGCACTGCGAGCAGCGGAAATCCTGAGCAGCATCCGGAGTTAGCCCACCGCAACCGATGCAGCGAAAGCCGAAAGTGCCCTTGGCCTTGCTAAGGGGAGAACCTCGATCAGACGTGGCGGAGAGCGGCATGAAGTGGACGACTACCTATCGCCGCGCAGATATTCGTCGGTTTTGTTGATCCAATCCGCGCGCGGGGGATTGAAAACATCGAGATCAACCGTATCTTCAAGCGCTTCGGCCTTGTGAGGCATATGCGCTGGGATGCAAAGAACTTCGCCCGCGCGGACGACAATTTCCTGGCCGTCGATCCAGAACTTTAGCGCGCCGTCGAGTATATACGTGAGTTGTTCGTTGTGATGGCTGTGCTCGGGGACGATGCATCCCTTTTTCAGCAGCACGCGCGCGACCATGATTTCCTGTCCGACCACGAACTGCCGCTGCAGAAGCGGGTTCAGCTCTTCCAGTGGAATTGTGTGCCACGGGATGTATTGCAGTGGGGCCTTGCTAACTGCGTGCTTGGCCACGGCACGGTGCGCGCGAGCGTGAGGCTTCGCGGTCTTGGATTTTACTTTTGCTTTTGCTTCTCTGCCGGACGACTTTTTGGCCTTAGGTTTTTTCGCCATAATTAATGAACCCTGTCACCATACAACTTTACCGCATTGTCATGCAGGTAACCGTGCGCCAGTTCGAGGGCCCGGGCTTGGCTGATTTCGTTTTCCGAGATCATCTCGGCGAGCGCCGCCGCCAGCGCCATACGCGATGATTCCGCTCCCAGCCAGTAGCTCTCTTCTGCGCCTAGCACTTCATTGTAAGGGAAACAGTCTGTGCCGAAAGTGATCTTATCGGGGAAAGTTTCAAGCCACATCTTGAGGGTATCTTTGAAAGCCGACGGATATTGCGCGAGTTCGCCAAACGAGGAATCCAGGTACACATTCTTCATGGCGGCAAGCCAGATCGCTTCCCGCTCCAGGGGATAGCCGCCATGAATCATTACGAAGGTTGTGCTGCGATAGCGCGGATCGCGCAGCACGCTCTCCAGATTCATGATGTTGCTCTGCGAGAGATTGAAATAGTCGCCGATACCAATGGCGGTGTGAATGTGAACCGGAAGGTGCAAGCGTCCGCCCTCCTGAATGAGATAGCGGAAAATATAATCCTGAAAGGTGCGGTAATCTTTTTCGCTGGGAGCACCGCTGGCGACGAAGTGCTGATAAAGGTCCGCGGCCTGGGCCCGGGTAGGGTCGCCGAAGGTGGTAGGCCGGAAATATGCCACCTCAAACTTCATGGCGATCCCGCCTTTTTTCTCATTCTCTTCGAGCACCTGGCTGATGAATCGTAGATAGCCGTCGAAATCAGAGGGGAGTTTCGCGACATTCTCCTGTTGCATCCAGCGATGCAGCATTTTTTCCTGCAGCGGAATGAAGACTCCTTCATCAGGATTGCGCGCCGTTTCCCGTTCGTTGTTGAAAGGCCACATGAAAGAGTCGGCGAAAAATACCCAGGGAAACCTCCTGGGATCGAGATAGTCCGCCATCATGGCTCGGTTGGCCACGGAGCTCTCGGTGTTGATTTTGTCGAGGATCATGTTGAAGTACGCCGTGCCCGCATATCGTTTCTTCAGCTCACCTTTTTTCGCGACCAGCCACCTGGAGTGCTCGGGCGACAGATCGGCATACGGATATCCGAACAGAGCCTTGGCTGCGGCAATGAGTTCGGGATTATCGCCGCGCGTGCGCAGGGCTTCGCTGGCGTCCGGAGGTGCGGCCATGGCATCGACGTCGGGGTCGTCAGAAAAACCGGGGTGAGCGTGGTGATCAAAGGCCGGGATTTTTTCAATCTGCGGGAGCAGGCGCTGATAGATCTCTTGGACGTCAGGCCCGGGAAAGGGACGGGCTTGGGCGGCAGCGAAAGATGCCGGAAAAACGATGGCGCAGAGCAGGAAAGCGCGCCCGACTTGACATACCAGTTTCATGATTCCCTCAGGGGCTGTGAAGCCCAATCCTCGCGGCAGTGGTTTATCGCGCCGCTGAAAGCGCGGCGCCAACCCAAAATTAAACCGTCGGTCTCCGGCTACGCTCGCCCTGTTTCTTCATCCAATGTGACCTTCGGCATTTGCGCACCACTTTTATCTTTCCACCAGAGTTCTCTGCCAGGTCGCGGAGACTTTCATGATGCGGGCCGCAGCCTCTCGCAGATTCTCCAGCGACGAAGCAAAGGAGAAACGCACAAAATGTTTTCCCGATGGGCCGAAGGCGGCGCCAGGGATGGCTGCGACACCCGCATCCTCCAGCAGGATACGGCAGACCTCTTCGGCGCCGGCCCCCGTACCTCGGATGTCGACCCAGGCATAGAACGCGCCTTCGGGATGTTCGCAGCGAAATCCAGGGATCTCATTCAGGTCCCGGATGAACTGTTCCCGGCGCCGAGCAAACTCGGCAACCATGCGGGGAGTGTTTCCATCACGATCCCGAAGCGCGTCGATGGCGGCGTATTGAGTGAATTCTGCCACGCAGGTGTAGCTGTTGACGGCCATCATCGCGAGCGCGGGTGCCACTTCGGGTGGCGCGACTGTGTAGCCGAGCCGCCATCCTGTCATCGCGAAACTCTTCGAGAAGCCGTCAATGATCAGAGTGCGCTCTTTCATCCCGGTGTAACGCAACATGGACAAATATTCGCCGCCGTAGATGATGCGCGCATAGATCTCATCGGAGAGAACCCATAGATCGTGCTTGACCGCGAGTTCGGCCAGTCCTTGCTGAACCGAGTCGGTGTAGACCGTGCCCGTCGGATTGCTGGGTGAATTAGCGATGAGCATGCGCGTGCGAGACGTAATCTTGGCCGCGACTTCACGGAGGTCCGGCTGAAAATGGTTGCGGGACGACAGTTCGAAAGGCACCGGCACCGCACCCAGTCCAAGTGTGATCGATGGATAGCCGGGGAAGCCCGGATCCGGATAGAGAACTTCGTCACCCGGTTCGAGCAGCGCCATCATGGCGAAAAACAGAGCAGCCTTGCATCCAGGCGCGATCACGATGTTGTCGGCGGAAACCTTAATACTGCGGGTCCGCTGCAAATATGTAGCGATCTCGTCGCGCAGCGCGGGAACTCCAATCACGGCGCAATAACGGTCTTTGCCGTCGGCGAGTGCCTTCGCGGCCGACTCGACGACCGATGCACCCGGATGAAAATCCGGTTCGCCCAGTTCAAGATGGATGACGGAGTGACCTTGTCGCTCGAGTTCCTTGGCGCGAGCAAAGACTGACAGCGCGCCTTCCCCACTCATAACTGACATCCGGGATGCTATGGATCGCATGCACTCTCCACGAAGTTTACAAAGAACAATCTACAACCCTTTATACATGCCGCCATCGACGAGGATAGTCTGTCCCGTAATGTATGACGCACGCTCGGAGGCCAGCCAGACAATTGTCTCGGCAACCTCGCGCGGCTCGCCCAATCGCTTGAGCGGGGCGTCGGCGGCCCAAGCGTCGAAGATCTCCTGCTCACTTTTTCCCGACGCCGATGATCGCGCCGCAGCCAATTCTTTCAAGCGATCGGTTGCCGTGAACCCGGGGCCGACGTTGTTCACCAGGATTCCGTCCTTGCCAAATTCGTTAGCCAGGCTCTTTACCAGGCCAACTACGGCAGCCCGCACCGCATTTGAGAGAACGAGATCGGTCACGGGCTGCTTGGTCGTAATCGACGTGAGTGTGATGATGCGGCCCCAGCGTTTCCTCTGCATGTGCGGGATCACTTCGCGCGCAAAATATACGCTGCTGAGAAAGTTCAGTTCGAGGGCGCGCTGCCATTCCTCGAGGGTCGCGGCAAGAAACCCTTTGGCAGGCGGGCCGCCGGCATTGGTGACGCAGATATCGATGCCTCCGAATTTTTGCGCGACAGCGGCGACGAAGTGGCTAACGGCAGCCGCATCGGTCACGTCAAAGGCCTCGGCAAGAACGTCCACGTTATGTTGCTTTCGGATCTGCTCCGCCGCGGTCTGCAAGATCTGCTGGTTGCGCGCGCACATGGCGACGCGGCAACCCTCCCCGGCGAACGCTTCCGCCGTGGCACGACCAATCCCTTGACTCGAGGCTGCGACCAGCGCGACCCGATCTTTCAGTCCAAGATTCATGAAGGAGGAATTATAAATGGTGCGCAGTGGAAAGCTTTCACTTGCCGGAGTTCCTGCACACCATTAATCTGGAAGCGGCGAGGAACCCTATGAAAAGGCACTCCGGCAATCATTCCGAGACAAAGACTGTGCGCGGCGCAACCGATCTGGACAAGAAAAATGGGCCGCTGGCAACGCCGATTTATCAGACCTCCACCTTCGAGGTCACAGACAATGACGAACAGCTGCGCGCCACCCACACCGATCACTTTTACACGCGATACGGCAATCCAACCAATACGGTTGCGGAAAAAACGATTGCGGCCCTGGAAGGTGTCGATGCCGCGCTCACATTCGCCTCCGGCATGGGCGCGATCACGACGACTCTGATGGCGCTGCTGAAGAGCGGCGACCACATTGTGGCGCAGCGCGATATCTACGGCGGCGTGAACAAGTTTCTCTCCGAGTGGCTTCCGAAGATGGGTATCGAAACCACGTTCGTCGATACCACAGAGTACGATCAGCACGCGCGCGCGATTCGTCCCAATACGAAGTTGCTCTATCTGGAGTCGCCCACAAATCCGACTCTGCGCGTCGTGGATTTAAAAGAGGTTGCCGCGCTGGCCAAGCAACACAAGCTGCTCTGCATGGTGGACGCCACATTTGGAACGCCTATCAACCAGCATCCGGCGGAATTTGGCATGGATCTCGTCATGCATTCGGGAACGAAATACCTCGGCGGGCACACCGACTTGATCTGCGGCGCCATCGCCGGCCGCCACGAGCTGATAGAACGAATCCGGGAAACGCGCACGACCCTGGGCAATTGTATGGATCCCCACGCTGCGTGGATGCTGGTGCGGGGGATGAAGACTCTGGCGGTTCGTGTGGCTCGGCAGAATGAGAATGCGACGCGCGTCGCGGAGTTTTTGTCGGACCATGCCAAGGTGCGGCGAGTACATTATCCGTTTCTGAAAAGCCATCCGCAATATGCATTGGCACGAGAGCAGATGAGCGGCGGTGGAGGCATGGTCACGTTTGAGGTGGAGGGCAGTGGCGAGGACGCTCGGCGCCTGAGTGAGGCGATGCGGTTGTTCACCCTGGCGCCGAGCCTGGGCGGAGTGGAATCACTGGTGTCGATTCCTGTGCTGACCTCGCACCTGAATGTCCCGCCCGAAGAGCGCCGGAGGATGGGGATCACCGAGCAGATGATAAGGCTATCGGTGGGGATTGAGAACGCGGATGATCTGATCGCTGATCTGGAGCGGGCGCTGGCAACTGTGGCGGCACCGCAGCAGATGACAGTGGGGTGAAACGTTCAGCCCCCTTGCACGTCTGCAGTTCTACCGTTCACATTCCGATGGTTGGCCGGAAGATGAATGAATGACTAGAAGATAAATTTCAAGCCCAGTTGCAGTATGCGGGCCAGGTGTGCCGAGCTGGCTCGAAATATTGGAAGGCCTTGACCGCCGCAGCTGGCATCCCCCGCCGAATTGTCGGCTCCCCCATAGCACGTGACCTGAGTGGCATTGGTCTTCGCACCGTTCGCATTGTTGGAGGCCGACCCAGCATCGCCGCCCAAGTACGAAAATTCCGTGTGGTTAAAGACGTTAAACGCCTCCGCGCGGAATTCGAAGTATTTACTCTCGGTCACCTTGAAATGTTTAATCAGAGCCATGTCGAAGTTCTCCCGCCATGGATTTCGCAGGATATTTCGGCCCGCGTCTCCGAAAGTTAGGCCGGTCGGAGCGACAAAGGCGCCCGGGTTGTAAAGCAACGGTCCGAAACCAGGTTGCGAACCCGCGAGTGGACTGCTGGAGGCCCCCGCCTTCGGGTTTCCGACAAGGTCGGGGTAGGAAAATCCCGTTGCGATGCTGTTCGAGACGCCCGCATTGTCGGCGGGCGCTATCGATCCATTTCCCTGGTTGTACACACTGAAAGGCGAGCCGCTTTGAATTAGCGTTATCCCGGACCACTGCCACCCCCCCAGGAGCGAGTGTGCCAGTCCCTTTTCTTTAAAGAATGGGAAGTCATATACGTAAGCAATGGTTATGTTATGGCGCTGGTCGAAGTTTGAACTCGCCCGATAGGCGTTTAGGTTATAGGAATCTACAAAACCCAAATCGTTGTAGTCCGAGGAATCGTCGATCGAATGGCTGTAGGTATAAGCAGCATTCAGTTCTAATCCACCGATATCGTGGCGGATCGTCGCTTCGAGAGCGTTGTAGTTGGAAGATCCTGTCTGATCCTTGCGCGTAATGCTTCCAATTCCCTGGAACGGCAGGTACGGATTGGCATTGTTGCCGCATGCGACGGCAAGATTGTTGGCCCAACTGCCGGTGGTTGTATTTCCGTTAACCGTGGCTGTCGCCTGTCCACTGACAGGATCAATGGCGACGCTTCCGCAATCGGTTGGAGTGATGACCTGCCCGGGAGCATATGGGTTCAAGCTGGCTGGAACCGCGTGCATCTGATTGTACTGATAGGAGCGGGTGAGGTGGACGCCTGCGCTGCCAACGTAGGCCAGCGTGGCGATTGTGCTCTTACCAAGGTCGTGCTGCACGTTGAAGTTCCACTGCTGCGCGTAGGGCCAGGTAGCCTTATTCGGAAGCGACACAAAACTCAGAGGCGTGGTGCCAGCGCCAAGTTGGCTGGAATTCAAATTGTTGTAACCGGAAATGTTCACAACACTCGTGGTCTGGGTGTTGATATTGTAAGGCTCGAGGGATTCGGTATTGGCTTCGTTGCCGTTCGTGTGTTCGTAGAAAATGCCGTATCCGCCGCGGATCGCCCACTTTCCATCCCCCTTGGGATCATAGGCAAAACCAATGCGCGGAGCTGGATTCCACCAGTGATTCTTCATGCAACCCTGAGGAACACCGGGCGTGACTCCGCAATCCACCCATCCGTTGTAGGGATTTCCAATTACCAATCCTGAGACTGGATCAACGCTGCTGGCGCCTGCAACATAGAATGCCGGGTCGAAATTCCATGCCAGCTTGTTCTTCTCGCTATAAGTACCGTAGAAACTCATCCGTACGCCCAGATTCAGCGTCAACCGACGCGTAGCATGCCAGTCATCCTGAACATAGGCTTCGTAGATGTTGTATTGCTCGTGCATCTTAAGCGCGTTCTGCTCCTGGGTGAAGCTGCTAATGTTGCCCAGTAGCAGATCGGCGTAGGCGTTTCCGCTGGTCACCGTATTGCCAGTGTTCGAAAAAAACAATTGACCATTCACACCCTCCCCCGGCTGGGGAACCTCATTCTTGTGGGCATTCACCACGTAGACGCCCGTTTGAATATTGTGACTGCCCACCACCTTGGTTAGATTATCGCGGTAGGTGAACGTGGGATTCGAATTCAGCGGCCCTTGGGGAACGTAGCCGGGATCTTCCGAGAATGAATACAGAGAGTCGCCGATGCTGATACCCGGCACTTTGCCGCCAAAACCGTTATTGTACAAACCAATGGCAGGAAATCCCGCAGGACGCTGCCACGGGCCCGTGAGGTTTGTGCCGATGTGGTCAGTGGTGTAGCTGGCCACAAATTCATTCAGCAGAGTTGGCGAGATATTGGCCGTCAATCGCGCAACCATGCTCACGCCAGGATTAGTGAAGTTGGTCTGAATCGTAGGAAAGCTGGTGCCGTTGGTCCATAAA
>DATNKA010000110.1:0-5426 GCA_035603655.1 Candidatus Acidiferrales bacterium
CTGTATGCTCGTTCTCGAGGATTCCGACGAAGACAGGGTGTATTTGGCGAGGGGCGTGCCACGGGAATGGTTGGTTTCGGGAAAAGAAATAGGGGTTGAGGGGGTCCCTACGCGCTGGGGCAAAGTCAGCTTTAGCCTCGTAACTAAGCCGAGTTCCAAGTCGATTGTTGGATATGTGGAACTGAGCGGAGCGAGCAAGCCACAGGAAGTCTATTTCAAACTTCGGCTTCCAGCGCATGTGTCGATAAAGACCATCAAGCTGAATGGTCGGGCTGTAAGTCTGGCGGGGACCGGCAAAGACACCATCATCATCGCCACGAGAAACGAGAAAAACTTTGAAGTAGTTGGCCAACTCGGATGACGATGGCTGATTTCCGTACGTCTGCTCGCAGCGCGCCAATCAGCCACTGCGCCACCGAAATTAGCGAGGTTTTTCAAAGTATGAAAAAGAAACTTGTTCTGATCGCTACAGCTCTCGGCTGTATTCTGCCGGCTGCTGCGACCGATTCCAAGGCGGCGGCGGCGACTCCTCCAATGGGATGGAATAGCTGGAATCATTTTGCTTGCAAAGTCACGGCCGCTGATATTCGATCTGCCGCCGATGCAATAGCCAGCAACGGCATGAAGGATGCTGGCTATATTTACGTAAATATCGATGACTGCTGGCAAGGCGTTCGCGATGAGAAGGGAAGAATCCACCCCAACCAGAAATTTGGCGATATGAAGGCTCTGGCGGATTACGTTCACGCGAAGGGTCTGAAGATCGGCATTTATTCTTCTCCCGGCCCAAAGACGTGTGCTGGATATGAAGGCAGCTACGGACATGAGGAGCTGGACGCGCAGCAATACGCGGACTGGGGATTCGATTACCTGAAGTACGACTGGTGCAGCGCGGAGAAAGTCTACCAGTCCAGTCAGATGGCTGAGGTCTACAAGAAAATGCACGATGCGCTGGTGCGGACCGGCAGGCCAATCGTTTTCAGCTTGTGTCAGTACGGCTACGGTCGGGTGTGGAGATGGGGAGCGTCGGTCGGGGGTAATCTGTGGCGAACAACCGAAGACATTACCGATCACTACGATCGCATGTCTGTAATTGGATTCGATCAGGATGGTTTGGAGCAATTCGCCGGACCGGGGCATTGGAACGATCCAGACATGCTGGAAGTCGGTAACGGCGGCATGAACCATAACGAATATGTAACGCACATGAGTCTTTGGGCGCTTCTGGCCGCTCCACTGCTTGCCGGGAATGACTTGTCGAGCATGACTCCGGAAACGTTGGGTATTCTTACGAATAGGGAACTCATTGCCATCGATCAGGACACGAAAGGGGTGCAAGGGCGACGGATCGCCCAAGAAGGTCCACTCGAGGTCTGGGCCAAGGCCCTGGCAGACGGTAGCGTTGCTGTGGGTCTCTTCAACCGCGGCGAATCCGCCAACCCTATAACCCTAAGCTTTAAAGATATTGGAGTGCAGGGCCTGGCGAAGGTTCGCGACCTATGGAAGGGCAAAGATGTCGGTTCTTTCAGTGAAAGTTACACCGAAGAGGTGCCGCGACACGGCGCGGTTCTGATCAGGGTCCAATAAGCTGTAATAGTCTGAACTCGACCTTGCAGACAGTGATGGCGAGGTCCAATGGTATACAGACAGTATCCCCGATTGGAGTTTTGAGTGTAATAGAGATATCACGCCAGCTGTCCGTTAACGCCCTGCCTTTATTTCGGAAGCTGGTCCGTGTCAAGGCGCTGATCTGACACCGCGCCGTACTTAGGCAAACCGCAGTGTAGGCATCGTCGAACGAAAACGAAATTGTTTGGCGGCGGCCACCATCTAAAGAAAAATGGCTTACCACATCTCGGACACTTCAAAGCAAGCCACCTAAAGGATGCGATCGCATAGAAGGCCATCCAACTAATCGCAACGATGTAAAACGGCGTTTCCGTATGGAGCAGATGCATGGTCAGGATACCGATTAGGAAAACAAATGGGGTATACCCCACGAACGCGAAAATCGCCAGATTTCGGCGTTTGCGATACTCCCGCCACGGGTCCACCGAGGAGGTCATGTGACCTGAGTTTAGCGAACCGACGCGCGCATCGGCGACGTAACTGTCGTAACCAGGCAATTTCGCTCACCGAGAATTGTGCCGACGTTCGGTCAAGGGGTCAAAACGCGTAATGGAGATGTTGCAACAGCTACCTTTTAGGCTTGAGGGATGCGAGCTTCTTTTCGAGTCGATTGATCGAAGCGAGAACCGCTTCACGATTCTTGCCAGCCGTCATCCACTGTGGCAACCGCGAGAATATGGACCAGTGCTTGTTGGCGGTGCGCTCTCGCAAACCCGCTGCCACGTATGCGCCCAGTTTGCTCAAGTGCTCGCCGTTATAGGCCCACAGGCTGTGACCACAACAAGACACCTGTAGCCATAGAGGCAGCCCTAGGACTGGGTCGACCGGCGCACCAAATCTTTCTCGCGTCCACTTGATTGGGATTTTCGTGACCTTCTCACAGGATGGGCAAGCAACCGAAGCGCATTGCGACGCTCTGTTGTTCAGCCTCTGCCGCTGCATTTCTTTCTTCAACCATTTGAATCCACAATTCTGGCATCGGCCTTTAGCGACCCCGGTCACTGGGCCGAGCCATTCGCGGTCCCTTGGGACCATCTGATAGGAGCAGTGCAAACAGTTGATCCGAGTGTGAGTCGGCACGAACGCCACAGCGTAGGTTGACTGGCATGTGACTAGCGCGGGGCCGCCACACTTCGGACACTCCCCGATGACCTTTTTGGCAAATGAGGCCAGTAGTATGCCCTTATCAACGTGTCTTTTCTTTTCTGAGCTACGTGGCATGGCTTGATGAAGTGTACGGCCTGAATAGCTGTTGTAACCAGGCGATGTCATAAGCTTGCGCTGTCTGTTCGCCTTTCTTGAGGTCAAAACGCGCAATCGGGATGTTACGCCACCTGTCCGCTAAAATGGGTGAAGCCGGGGGCTGTTCATAACTGTCTGAGCCTACAAAAGTCGAAATTAGAGAAGCGTACCGAGACTACACTCCTCCGTTCAATGCATCTGCAATTGTGTACCAGCTTTTGCTCACCGTGCCAGACAAGTTCCTAAACGGCCTAGATTGCATTCTGTTGACGAATGAAGCTGCCTTGCCTCGAAAAGACCGCGTCGGCAAAGTTTGGTCTCGTAAACGTAAGGCCCACAAGTCACGAGTGCTTGGTCGGTACCACGGACGCTCACGCAGTTCTTTACCGTACATCGAACTCCGAGTAGACAAAATCGTCCGGGGATTGCCCGCCGTTCCTCTTCGCATCGCATTTTTGCGAGAACTCTGGTTCGGCCATGTGCTCTTCCATGAGGTCGGACATCACATTCACCACACAATTCGCCCTGAACACACCGAGAGAGAGGACGTCGCGGACAAATGGGCGGGCAAACTCAATGCGAATTTTATCCGCAAGAAATACTGGTATGCCTCTCCTTTTCTGGTGCTCGTCTCCAAGGTTTACAACTTCATGAAGCGTAAGCACTGGATTGAGGGCTAAGCCCGTATCTCCTCTCAAATAGGCTCGCCTCACGCCGTGCCACAACTGACGAACAGGCGATAGCGCTCACCGATAATCGGCCCGATCTTCAGTCAAGGGTCAAAACGCGTTATCGGGATGTTTCGCCACCTGAGGAGGATCATTACGTAGGGTGAGTAGCTCTAACGACTCTGCTGGTGTCCAATTCAGGGCATAATGGCAACCAGTATTGCACGTGGAGAACCCGGACAAGGAGCATTATGAGCAAGTTTGCCTTCATTTTGGTCAGTATCCTCGCCCTCTCGGCCCTCAGCCTAAGCGCGCAAGTCAACGTGGCGACACCATCGTCTATTCGCGTACATAATTTCGTCGAAAAAGAAGGCAAGACAGCGACAAAAATCCTGGATGAACTGGCAAAAAAGTATCGCCTTGTAATCGGCGTTTATGGAAGTGGTGACTTCAGGTTCGTCGAAATGCCGATAGGAATCGATGTCGAAATCGAGGATGGAACACTCGCAGATGTTCTCGACGCCATCGCTGACGCCACCCGACACGGCGTGAGTGCTCATCAAACCATTGGCTCCGTCACGGATCAGCAGTTTAAGTGGCACCAAGACAGCAACGGCGCCGTACACTTCGTGCTGCGGGGAGCGCCGCTCCCGTTGATGGATGTCACGGTGCATTTATTCGACTACGAGAATCCGCAATGGCCGGAGGTTATCGCCCGTCTGAGAGCTATTCCCGAGATCGGTGGCTGGCTGAAGGGCCATGAATGCCCGATGCCCGGTCAGGACATCCTTTTAGCAGGCAAGCCACCTGGGCCTTGGAGGCACTTCTCAATTCATGCCAAAGATTTCCCGCTCTACGAAATTCTGGACCAGATTGCTGCCGACTCAGGAACATATTACTGGCGCGCGGCTCAGATCACGGGACCCTCCTGCTACGTGAGCATCCAGTGGTGGCTCTGAGCGCTGATTTTCAATGGACGAAATCAGGCAATCAGGCGGTTACACTCACCGAGAATCGCCCGACAAGGCCGTCCGGGTCAAAAAGTGTTAACGCGATGTTACCCCAACAAATGACCAGGATCACTGCTAGGTTGATTTGGAGGGTTCGACCCAGACGACAAAGCTCAACTTATTGCCATGGTATTCTCCCGTGATCTCCCAGCAGCCGGGAGCGGGTACATACACACCTGTCAGCATGGCAGAACCAGCTCCTTGAAAGGCGTTGGTCGGCGGCAACACAAGGAGGGGCGGAGCAGGTCCGTCGAGCCGTCTCCCCGTGACCTTTATCGCAGGGCGCTGTTCCTCACGCGAATCGTAGCCCAAACGCATCCAAAAGATTTTTGTTGTTAAAGGCTGGACTTCCTGCTCGTGCCTTGGCTGGTGGGGCGCCCATTCCCAGATCGCACGTTCGGGAAGGAAGGTCCACAGCTTCTCCGTACCCAGCCAGAAGGCTACGTCATCCCGCTCATAGGGCGCGGGCGGAATGAATTCGTGTGCCGGCCGGCGGGTGACCGGACAAGAGGGCGGTATTGAGGATTCGGTTTGCGGCGAGGCCGACTGAAGAGGAATTTGCCGGCCGCTGGCCGTCAAAGCTGCCAACGTTATTATCTGGACGAATCGCAAAGTAATCATTGCGTCGATCTCCTTGCTGGATCATATTTCACAAAGCAGGCCCCTAATCGTCGAACGGGGCGCCGAGTCTCTCACTCTTGTAGGACGGTTGCAGCCAAAATTTGTTAAGGCCAAAACACTCATAGCCCTAGCATGGATTACGACAGACTGGCATCCCAACCGACTGCGGCCGTTTTATCACAACTGGCAGAGCATTCCGCACTAGGCCCACTATGGACTCCCAACAAGTAGAGCCCCCCAGCCATGAGTACCGGAT